>NZ_LFJT01000039.1:0-59309 GCF_001682645.1 Delftia sp. JD2 | reverse complement strand
GGACTGGGCGGCGGCGGCCTGGGCACGCGTGGCGGCCAGCGCCGCCTCGCTGCCGCGCACGCGGGCGCGGTCGTCATCGAGCTCCTGCACCGAGGAGGCACCCTCGCGC
Organism: Delftia sp. JD2; assembly: GCF_001682645.1. Lineage (NCBI taxonomy): Bacteria > Pseudomonadati > Pseudomonadota > Betaproteobacteria > Burkholderiales > Comamonadaceae > Delftia > Delftia sp. JD2. The sequence continues at coordinate 59,200 of NZ_LFJT01000039.1, read as the reverse complement.
GCCAGCGTTTCCGAGCGCTTGAAGCGGCGCTGCGCGGCGTCCACCTCGGTCTCGCGCTGCACGATCAGGGCCTGGGCGGCGGCCAGGTCGCTGCGGCGCAGGGTGACCTGGGCCTCGGCCGCGGCCACGCTGTGCTCGGCCTGCTGGCGCATGGCGTCGGCTTCCTGGCGCTGGGCGCGCAGGGTGTCGATCTGCATGCGCGCCACGGGCTGGCCGGCCTGCACGAAGTCGCCCTCGCGCACCAGGATTTCCTCCACGCGGCCGGGCAGCTTGGTGGAGATGTCGATCTCGGTGGCCTCGACCCGGCCGTTGCTGCCGACGAAGCCCTCGCCCGGGCCCTTGGGCGTGAAGGTCTTCCAGGCCCACCAGGCCACGAGGGCCAGGACCGCCACGGCGGCGATCGGCACGATCTTGTTCTTCAGAGAGGTGTTCTTGTCCATGGGCGGGTCCGGAGGCTTCAGGAATTCGGGGGATCGGCAGGCGTGGCCGGCAGGGTGGCGGGCAGCGCGGCAGGTTCCGCCCCGCTGCCGCCGCCCAGGGCGGCATACAGGCCCACCTGGCTGGACAGCAGGGCGCGCCGCGCCTGCACCAGCTGCTGGCGTGCGGCCAGCAGGTCGCGCTGGGCGTCCAGCACCTCCAGGTAGGCGGCCGAGCCGTTGTCGTAGCGCAGCTGCGCCAGCCGCGCGCGCTCGGCCTGGGCCTGCACGGCGGTGCGCTGCACGGTGATCTGCTCGGACAGCCAGCGGCGCGCGGCCAGGCCATCGGCCACCTCGCGGAAGGCGGTCTGGATGGCTTTCTCGTACTGGGCCACGGCCATGTCGCTGCGGATCTCGCCCAGCTCCAGGTTGGCGCGGCGCCGGCCGCCGTCGAAGATGGGCAGGGACACCGTGGGCACGAAGGCCCAGGCGCGGCTGCCGCCGTCGAACAGGCCGTCGAGTTCGGCGCTGGCCGTGCCCCAGCGGGCCGTGAGCGCAATGCGCGGGAAGAAGGCGGCGCGCGCCGCGCCGATCTGGGCCCGGGCCGCGCGCAGCTGGTGCTCGGCCGCGGCAATGTCGGGCCGCGCCGTGAGCAGTTCCGAGGGCAGGCCCGGCCGCAGCTCGGCCAGCACCAGGGCGTCGTCAAAGGGTGCGGCGGCGGGCAGCGGGCCCGGGTGGGCGCCGACCAGCTGCGCCAGTGCGTGCAGCTGCTGCGCGCGTGCCAGCTCCAGCTGGGCCAGCAGGGCCTGCGCCTGGGTCAGCAGGGTCTGGACCTGGGCCAGCTGCAGGCGCGAGCTGGCGCCCACGGCCTCGCGGCGCGTGAAGATGCGAAAGGATTCCTGGCGCGTGGCCAGCGTCTCGCGCGCAATGGCCACGCGCTCGTCCAGCTCGCGCAGGCCCAGGTAGCCGTCGGCCACCTGGGCGATCAGCGCGGTCTGCACGGCGTGGCGGCCCGCATCGCTGGCCAGCCAGGTCTGCAGGGCCGCGTCCTTGAGGCTGCGCACGCGGCCCCACAGGTCCAGCTCCCAGCTGCTGAAGCCGACTTCGGCGCGGTACTCGCCGCTGACCACGGAGCGGCCCGAGAGGTTGAGGTCGCCAGGCACGCGAGCCCGCGCGGCCTGGCCGCCCACGCCAATGGCCGGGAACAGCTCGGAGCGCTGGATCTGGAAGGCCGCGCGCGCCTCTTCGGCGCGCAGCGCGGCCACGCGCAGGTCGCGGTTGTGCTCCAGCGCGGTGGCGATGAGCTGGCGCAGCGCGGGGTCGGTGAAGTACTCGCGCCAGGGCAGGCCGGCGGCGGCGACACCCTGGGCGCCCGCCTGCAGATGGGCAGGCCAGGCCTCGGGCGTGGGCAGGGGCGGCGGCTCGTGCGGCGGCGCCAGGGAGGCACATCCCGCCAGGGCGGCTGCCAGTGCGGCTGCCAGCGCGGCGGCGGCGGCGGCGGTTCGGGGGAATGGGAGGGTCATCTGCAGTGCTGCGGGGTGCCGGTGCGGCAGCCGCTAGTTGAGGATGTGGTGGCCGCCATCGACATACAGCGTGCAGCCCGTGATGGCGCGCGCCCCGTCCGAGGCCAGGAAGGCGCACAGCGGCCCCACGTCGTCGGGCTGCAGCTCGCCGGCAATGGGCGAGCGGCGCACGCTGTCGGCCACGAGTTCATCGAACGCGGCAATGCCCGAGGCCGCGCGCGTGGCGATGGGCCCGGGCGAGACAGCATTGACGCGGATGCGCGAGGGGCCGAGCTCGGCCGCCAGGTAGCGCGTGGTGGACTCCAGCGCGGCCTTGACCGGGCCCATGATTCCGTAGTGCGGCATGACCTCGCTGGCGCCCAGGTAGCTCAGCGTCATGAGGCTGCCGCCGCTGGCGGCCATCAGCGGCTCGGCCAGGTGGGCCATGCGGATGAAGGAGTGGCAGGAGATGTCCATGGCCAGCGCAAAGCCCTCGCGGGAGCTGTCCACCACGCGGCCCTGCAGGTCCTTGCGCGGGGCGTAGGCCACGGCGTGCAGCACGAAGTCCAGCCGACCCCAGCGCACGGCGGCGGCATCGAACAGTGCGCGCATCTGCTCGTCATCGCCCACGTCCAGCGGCATGCGCAGCTCGGCACCGATCTCGTCGAGCAGGGGCTCCACATGCACACGGGCCTTGTCGTTCTGCCAGGTCGCGCCGATCTCGGCGCCCGCCGCATGCATGGCCCGGGCACAGGCCCAGGCAATGCTGTCGCGGTTGGCGATGCCGACGATCAGGCCCTTTTTGCCAGCCAATAGCGTCATCTCGAATGCTCCAGATCAGAAGGTCTGCCGGGAAACAGGCCGCCTTGGGGCGGCTTCGTCAGGAATCACGGGGCATGGCGCGGCATTGCCGACATATGCGCCACGGCGAATGTTTGTATTTCCTGTGACTACGAAGCTTTTGATAGCTTGTTTTGATGCATGCAAATCAAAGGTTTGCATGCCAATATCGTCTCCTGGTCTTTTTCATTCTATCTATGTTGCACTGCAGCGACCGATTTTGGCGATGCCGTTTCGTTATATCGATGCAGTTCACTCCATAGTCTTGACTCAGGTCAAAGAGGGCGGCCTCACTGAGAGGATGCCGCCAGTCGCTGCGTCCAGTAGAGCAATGGCGTCTTTTTGCGCCAACAGCCAAACATTCCCTGTATTGGCCGGATTTCAATGAATACAAGGTTTTCACACCATATTGGTGCACGGGGGGTAAAGAAAATCGGAAATCTGCCGATGGTCCATGAACAGAGAAAATCCCCTGCCTGCAAAGGCCTGGGCCGCCACATTCAGTCAGGACAAGACCGAAGGAAGACGATCAATCCATGACCAGCATTTCATCCACCGGCGCCAGCTTTGCCGCCAGCGCAGCGGGCATGCGGCCCACGGTGTCCGTGAGGTCGTCAGCGACCACGGCAGCTGCTGCACCCGCCGACCCGGGCACGCAGGTCACGCTGGGCCAGTCCACAGGGTCCAGCGTCATCTATGCCAAACCGCAGCCCGTGGAACTGGGGCAGTTCAGGCTGACCCGGGCCTGGGCCTCGCAAGACAGGGACGACATCAGCACCCTCATGGCGCGCAACCTGGGCCTGGGCCCGTCGGCCAGCCTGGCCGACCGCTGGCGCGGCCTGGGAGGCGCCCTGCTGTCGCGCTTTGCGGCCACGCCGTCGGACTACCAACAGACGGTTGCGGAGTACCAGGCGCCCACGGCGGCCGACTCCGTCGCAGGCAGCGCGGATGCGCAGGCCCTGGACAAGTCCGCACTGAGCGATGTGTCCGTGGGCGCTGCCACCGTGAGCCTGAAGATCCGCACGCAATCGGGCCAGACCGTGGAGCTGCGGATTGCCACGAACGACGGCAGCGAAGCGGGCAGCAGCAGCGGGCTGCGGGTCGAGGTCAAGAGTTCCGGCACCTTGAGCCAGGCCGAGAGCGCGGCCATTGCCCAGCTGGCCGACGGGCTGGACGAGGCGCTGGAAGGCCTGGGAAAGCCGGGCAAGCCCCAGCTGGAACTGGGCAAGCTGATGGACTTCGACCGCAGCGTGCTGTCCGGCCTGGACCTGGACATCAAGAACCCCAAGCCTTCGCAGCCCCTGTCCTCGTTCAGCCTGCATGTGGGCGCCGATGGCCGATCGGTGGCGATGAAGGGCGCGGCGGGCGAGCTGGCCGTCAACCTGGAGTCCGATGCCCCCGTGGGCGCCAGCGCTTCGCAGCGCCAGGCCGCGCTGGACCAGCATCTGAAGCGCTTTGATGCCGCCGCGCAGCGCGGCCGTGCGGATGCGGCGCTGGTGGACATGTTCAAGAGTGCCTTCAGTCAGCTGCACAACGCGCAGGCGCCGGCCGCGCCGGGCGCCATCGTCGCGCTCTCCGGGCTGGAGCGTTCCGTGCAGTCCCTGCAAAGCGGCCTGGCCGATTTCCAGGCCAGCTTCAGCGGTGACTTCGAGAACACCAACGAATTCGGCGCCGTGACCGAAATCGGCCGCGCCGAGTACCAGGTGGGCCAGAAGACCACCCGGCAGTCCCGCGGCAGGGAGGGCGAGTCGATCGCCCAGGTGGTGACCGAGTCCCTGAACGCCGAGTCCAAAAAGGCGCGCAACCGCAGCATGCTGGATTTGCAGTCGGGCAACTATGACCTGACCAAGGTGCAGGACAGCCGCACCATCACCACGCTGATCGAGACAGCCGGCAAGCAGGTCACCGGTGCGCTGCGCAAGACGCAAGAGCGCCAGATGCAGACGTGGGACCAGCTGGTGGAGCACCGCACCCAGCAGCACCGCGAAACGCCTGGTGGGCGCAGTTTCACTGAGCAACTCGCGCTGAGATAGTCGCGTTGAGGTAGTCGCGGCGCGGGCCGGGCCGCGTGTCGTCGTTGTGTCACAAAACTTCCGTATAAGAAGTTTTTTTGAACAAAACATGACAACGGCCCGCGCGTTCATGACCGAATTTCATCTTGCCGTCATCCAGGGCGGAGCCTCTCAATGAACGCGCGCCGTGCTTTGGCGGCGGGGCTGGCGGCGCTGCTGCTGGCGGCCGTGGGCGGCGGCGTCTGGTACTCGCGCACGGCCCTGGTGCAGGACCGCCAGGCGCAGCTGACGCAGCAGCAGTCCGTGACGGCACGCGGCCTGATCGGCTCCGAGAAGGAAGCCTTCTTCCAGGACGAGCGCGTGCGCGATGTGCTGGCGCGCCACGGCGTGACGGTGACGGTGCAAAAGGCCGGCTCGCGCAGCATTGCCAACAGCTACGACCCCAAGCAGTACGACTTCGGCTTTCCCTCGGGTGCGCCGGCGGCGGCCCAGCTCAAGGCGGCGGCCAGGGCCGCTACCGTCTATACGCCGTTCTACACGCCCATCGTGTTTGCCAGCTGGCGGCCCATTGCCGAGATCCTGATCGCCAACGGCGTTGTGCAAAAGCAGGGCGACTTCTTTTACGTGACCGATCTTCCCGCCCTGCTGGCCATGGCCGGCAAGGGCACGCGCTGGCGTGACCTGAAGGCCTCCGGCGCCTTTGCCACCGGCAAGGCCGTGCTGCCCGCCAGCACCGATGTGCGCAGCTCCAACAGCGCGGCCATGTACCTGGCGCTGGCCAGCTATGTGCTCAACGGCCAGCAGGTGGTGCAAAGCCCGGCCGACCTGGAGCGCGTGATGCCGCAGGTGGCGCCGCTGTTTTTGCGCCAGGGCTTCCAGGAAAGCTCGTCGGCCGGCCCCTTCGAGGACTACCTGGCCCTGGGCATGGGCAAGGCGCCGCTGCTGGTGGCCTATGAATCGCAGCTGGTGGAGTTCCTGCTGCGCCACCCGCAGCGCAGGAGCGGCGAGATGGTGATGCTCTACCCGCAGCCCACGCTGTATTCCAAGCATGTGCTCGTGCCCTACACGCCTGCGGGCGATCGCGTGGGCCAGCTGCTCGAATCCGATCCGCAGCTGCGCGCATTGGCGCAGGAATACGGCTTTCGCACCGGCGGCGACACGCACGGGCCCGAGCGCTGGGCCGGGCAGGGCGTGCAGGCGCCCGCGCAGCTGGTGGAGGTGATCGATCCGCCCAGCCAGGAGTGGCTGGAGCGAATGATCGTGGACATGGAGCAGCGCTTCAAATGACCGAACGTTCCAGGAGCAACCGATGAGCAACACCCCCCAGACCACCACGGCCAGCGCCGCCGTGGCCGTGCCTGCACAGGAGCAGGATTTCGTGCTGGAGCCGCCTGCGCCCGCCCTGCCCGTGCCCATCGAGTCGGCCAGCGGCAAGGTCCGCCTGAAGGCCGAGGAAGTGCAGCAGCTGGACGCACAGGTGGCGCAGTTCATCGACGACATCACCGCCAACGACAGCCAGTCGCCCGCCTTCAAGGGCGCGGTCGAGCGCATCCACGGCATGGGCAACAAGGAGGTGCAGGCCGCTGCCGCCGTCTCCAACCGCATGCTGGAGCGCCCCGTCAAGACGCTGAACAACGGCCTGTTCGACCAGGGCAGCCAGGTCGGCCAGGGCCTGATCGACCTGCGCCGCCAGGTGGAGGCACTGGACCCCTCGCGCCAGGACGACCTGTTCAAGCCGCGCAAGCTGCTGGGCCTGATCCCCATGGGCAACAGGCTGGTGGACTACTTCGACAAGTTCCAGTCCAGCCAGAGCCACCTGAACGCCATCATCGACAGCCTCAAGCGCGGCAAGGACGAGCTGCTGCGTGACAACGCCGCCATCGAGCAGGAAAAGGCCAACCTGTGGGGCCTGATGGAGCGGCTGGAGAAATACATCCACATCGGCAAGAAGCTGGACGCGGCGCTGGAGGCCAAGGCCGCACAGCTGGACGCCAGCGACCCGGAAAAGGCCCGCGTGGTGCGCGAGGACATGCTGTTCTACGCACGCCAGAAGGTCACCGACCTGCTCACCCAGATGGCGGTGAACGTGCAGGGCTACCTGGCACTGGACCTGGTGCGCAAGAACAACCTCGAACTGGCCAAGGGCGTGGACCGCGCGACCACCACCACGGTCTCCGCCCTGCGCACGGCCGTCATCGTGGCGCAGGCACTGGCCAACCAGAAACTGGTGCTGGACCAGATCACGGCGCTGAACACCACCACGGGCAACCTGATCGCCGGCACCAGCGAGCTGCTGCGCGAGCAAAGCGGGAAGATCCACGAGCAGGCGGCCAGCAGCACCATCGACATCGCCAAACTGCAGCAGGCCTTCGGCAACATCTACCAGACCATGGACGCCATGGCCGACTTCAAGGTCAAGGCCCTGGCCTCCATGCAGACCACGGTGGACACGCTGTCGCAGGAGGTGGACAAGTCCCGCGCCTATCTGGAAAAGAGCCGCCGCGAGGACGTGCGCGAGGCGCTGCAGGCGCCCGCCGGCGAGGTGGTGCTGTGAGCATGTTCCGGCGCCTGGCGGCCTGGTGGCTGCTGGGCCTTGCGCTGGCCCTGGCCGGCTGCGGCAAGTCGCCCGAACCCGCGACGCAGGCCGCGGCAAAGGCCGATGCGCCTGCTGGTCCCCAGGGTGCATTCACCGTGCTGGCCGGCTCCGAGCTCAAGGACGTGGCGCCCGCGCTGGAGCAGGCCGCCACGGCGGCGGGCGTGCCGCTCAAGCTCAGCTATGCGGGCACGCTGGAGATGGTCGAGCGCATCAATGCGGGCGAGCAGTACGACGCCATCCTGCCGCCCAATGGCGCCTATCCCGCGCTGGCGCTGGCGAACAAGCCGCTGGCGCGCGAAAAGCTTTTCTACTCGCGCGTGGCCCTGGGCGTGAAGGCCCCCGTGCTGCAAAAGCTGGGCTGGGACAAGGCACCGCCCACCTGGGCCGACATCGCACGCGCTGCCGCCCAGGGCCGGCTGCGCTACGGCATGACCAATCCGGCCAGCTCCAACACCGGCATGAGCGCGCTGTTCGCCGTGGCCTCGGCCGTGGCCGGCAAGACCGAGGACCTGGACGCCAGGGAGGTCAACGCCAAGGTGCTCAAGGATTTTCTGTCGGGCCAGAAGCTCACCGCCGGCAGCTCCGGCTGGCTGGCCGAGGCCTTCGAGCGCGAGCCCGGCGCCGTCGATGCGCTGGTCAACTACGAGGCCGTGATCCTGCGCCTGAACGAGAAGCTGCCCGCCGCCGACCGGCTCACCCTGGTCTACCCGCGCGACGGCGTGATCTCGGCCGACTATCCGCTGATGCTGCTCAACGCTGCGCGGCGCGCCGACTATGACAAGCTGGTCGCCCAGTTCAAGGCCCCCGCCTTCCAGGGCCAGCCGCTGCGCCAGGCCCAGCTGCGCCCCGCCAGCCCCGAGGCACAGGCCAGCCCGGCGCTGCCCACGGCGCCCGTGGTGGAGTTGAGCTTTCCGAACCGGCTGGAGGTGATCGATGCCGTGCTCTCGGCCTACCAGAGCGATCTGCGCCGCCCGGCCACCAGCATCTTCGTGCTGGACGTGAGCGGCTCCATGAAGGGTGCGCGGCTGGCGCAGATGAAGGAGGCGCTCAAGCTGCTGTCCGGCGCCGAGGCCTCGGCCGCCAGCCAGCGCTATGCCGCCTTCCAGGCGCGCGAGCGCGTGCTGCTGATTCCGTTCTCGGGCCTGGTCGGCCAGCCCGCGCGCGTGCAGTTCGCGGCGGGCGACCTGCAGGCCGCAAGCGCCCAGGTGCTGGCCTATGCCGACAGCCTCGTGGCCGACGGCGGAACGGCCATCTACGACGCGCTCACGCTGGCCCAGCAGCAGGCACGCCAGGAACTGCGGGCCGATCCCGAGCGCTTCGTCAGCATCGTGCTGCTGACCGATGGCGCCAACACGGCCGGCCGCGACTGGGCCGCATTCGAGCGCGAGCAGCGCATGGCGCGCGACGGCGGCGCGCCGCTGGTGCGCGTCTTTCCCATCATCTTTGGCGAGGCGCAGTCCGGCGAAATGCAGGCCCTGGCCGCGCTGACGGGCGGGCGCGCCTTCGATGCGCGCAACACCGGCAAGAGCGGACTGCCGCTGGTGTTCAAGGAAATCCGGGGCTACCAGTGACAGCGCCGCCACCGATCGGACCCGCCTGATGCGCCGCCTGCAGCTTTTCTTCTACGGCAACGGCAACCTCGCCGGCCTGGCGCTGGCCCTGCTGGGGCCGGTGCTGCTGTTCGCGGGCGTGATCGGCGCCGGCTGGGGCTGGATCACGCTGGGCCTGTACGTCGCGGGCCTGCTGCTGGGCTGGGCCCTGCAGCCTGCGGGCGCCAGCTTCGAGCGTGCGCTGCAGCAGCACTGGAGCGCCGAGGACATCCGCGAACGCATCGACGAGCTGGTGCAAAAGGCCCGCCCGATGCTCACGCCCGAGATGCAAAAGCATCTGGACAGCGTGCGCGGCTCGGTGCACGAGGTGCTGCCCTCGCTGGCCGACGCCGGCCCGGTCTTCAACGACGGCCTGTTCACCGTGCGCGAGACGGTGCTGCAGTACCTGCCCGCCACGCTGTCGCACTATGCGGCGCTGCCGCCGCTGTTCCGTGTCACCCAGCCCGTGCAGGACGGCAAGACGGCCAGGCAACTGCTGACCGAGCAGCTGGCGCTGCTGGCCGGGCAGATGCAGCAGGTGGTGGCCCATGTGGCGGCCAGCGATGCGCAGGCGCTGCTGGCCAACGGGCGCTTTTTGAAGCAGAAGTTCGACCAGCCGGATTTCCTGAAGTGAGGCGCCTGCAGGGTCGTCCCGCCACGCTGCGCGGACCCTGTGTTAGCATGCTCCGCCATGCAGCCTGCTGCATTCCCGTCTTCCAGACACTTGAACTCTCGATCCAAGACAGCCATGAACGGTACGCCCGTTTCGATCATCGTTGCACAGTGGTGGCGCTTCCAATAAGGAAGCGGCACGTCGTTGCGGTTGCGTACCGCGCCTTGCCGCCGTGACGGCAGCAAGGCTCACCCAGCAGATGGCTCCCCGGCACGGCGGCTCCCAGAACCCAGGAGATTGCCCAGATGCCCTCAGATTCCCCCTTCCAGACCCAGGCAGCATTGCGCGCATTCCCGCGCCAGCCTTCGCTGCGGCATGCCCGCGCCACCCGTTTTTCCCTTTGAGACCCAGGAGCCGGTATGACCAGACTGCTGATGATCGACAACTACGACAGCTTCACCTACAACATCGTTCAGTACTTCGGCGAGCTGGGTGCCGATGTCACCGTGGTGCGCAATGACGAGGCCACGCTGGACGAGGTGATCGCCCTGGTCGAGCGCGAGAAGATCGACCGCCTGGTGATCTCGCCCGGCCCCTGCTCGCCGGCCGAGGCCGGCATTTCCGTGGCGGCCATCCAGCACTTTGCAGGCCGCCTGCCCATCCTGGGCGTGTGCCTGGGCCACCAGAGCATTGGCGCGGCCTTCGGCGGCGACATCGTGCGCGCGGGCCAGCAGATGCATGGCAAGACCAGCGTCATCACCACCGACCGCAAGGGCGTGTTCGCCGACCTGCCCGAGCAGTTCACGGTCAACCGCTACCACTCGCTGGCCATTGCGCGCTCCAGCCTGCCCGAATGCCTGGAGATCACGGCCACCAGCGAGGACGGCGAGATCCAGGGCGTGCGCCACACCAGCCTGGCCATCGAGGGCGTGCAATTCCACCCCGAGAGCATCCTCACCGAGCATGGCCACGCCATGCTCAAGAATTTCCTGGAACAGAAGGCCTGAGCAGGCCGGCACCCAACCGAGACACCGCAATGACCCAGATCACCCCCCAGGAAGCGCTGCAGCGCACCATCGAGCACCGCGAAATCTTCCACGACGAGATGCTGCACCTGATGCGCCTGATCATGCGCGGCGAGCTCTCGCCCGTGATGACGGCCGCCATCGTCACCGGCCTGCGCGTGAAGAAGGAGACCATCGGCGAGATCACGGCCGCGGCCGAGGTCATGCGCGAGTTCTCCAACAAGGTCCATGTGGAGGACAAGCGCCACCTGGTGGACATCGTGGGCACGGGCGGCGACGGCGCCAACACCTTCAACATCTCCACCTGCTCCATCTTCGTGATCGCGGCGGCGGGCGGCAAGGTCAGCAAGCACGGCGGGCGCAGCGTCAGCAGCAAGAGCGGCAGCGCCGACGCCATGGAGGCGCTGGGCGTCAACATCCAGCTCAGCCCCGAGCAGATCGCGCGCAGCATCGCCGACGTGGGCATCGGCTTCATGTTCGCGCCCAACCACCACCCGGCCATGAAGAACGTGGCGCCCGTGCGCAAGGAGCTGGGCGTGCGCACCATCTTCAACATCCTGGGTCCGCTGACCAATCCGGCCAGCGCGCCCAACATCCTCATGGGCGTGTTCCACGAGGACCTGGTCGGCATCCAGGTGCGCGCGCTGCAGCGCCTGGGCGCCGAGCACGCCATCGTGGTCTATGGCCGCGACGGCCTGGACGAGATCAGCCTGGGCGCGGGCACCCTGGTGGGCGAGCTCAAGGACGGCGTGGTGCGCGAGTACGAGATCCATCCCGAGGACTTCGGCCTGCGCATGGTGGGCACGCGCGCCTTCAAGGTGGACAATCCCGAGGAATCCAAGGCCATGCTGCTGGGCGTGCTCCATGGCGAAAAGAGTGCCGCGCGCGACATCGTCTGCCTGAACGCGGGTGCCGCCCTGTATGCGGCCAACGTGGCCTCCAGCATCGAGGACGGCATGGCCCGCGCCCAGGCGGCGCTGGACAGCGGTGCTGCCCTGGCCAAGCTCAACGAACTCGTGGCCTACACGGCCCGGCTGACGGCCTGAGCCGCGCAGCCCCCATCGACCACCGAATACAAGAAACCAAGGAAAGCAACGTGTCCGACATCCTCAAGCAAATCTGCGACGTGAAAGTGCAGGAAGTGGCCGCCGCCCAGAAGCGCATGCCCTTCGCGGACATGCGCCGCGACGCCGAAAGCCGCGTGCTCACGCGCGACTTCGTGGGCGCGCTGCGCGCCAAGATCGCCGCCGGCCATGCCGGCGTGATCGCCGAGATCAAGAAGGCCAGCCCCAGCAAGGGCGTGATCCGCGAGGACTTCATCCCCGCCGACATCGCGCAAAGCTATGCCGATGGCGACGGCAAGGGCGTCAGCGCCGCCTGCCTCTCGGTGCTGACCGACAAGCAGTTCTTCCAGGGCAGCGTGGACTATCTCAAGCAGGCGCGCGCCAGCTGCCACCTGCCCGTGCTGCGCAAGGACTTCATGGTCGATCCCTACCAGATCTACGAATCGCGGGCCATGGGTGCCGACTGCGTGCTGCTGATCGCCGCCTGCCTGGACGACGCGCAGATGGCCGAGATGGAACAGATCGCCCACAGCCTGGACATGGCCGTGCTGGTCGAGGTCCACGACGGCGCCGAACTGGACCGCGCCCTTCGGCTCAAGACGCCGCTGGTGGGCATCAACAACCGCAACCTGCGCAGCTTCGAGGTCAGCATCCAGACCACGCTGGACCTGCAAAAGAACGTGCCGGCCGACCGCCTGCTGGTCACCGAGTCGGGCATCGGCAGCCGCGAGGACGTCAAGGCCATGCGCGATGCCGGCATCCACAGCTTCCTGGTGGGCGAGGCCTTCATGCGCGCCAAGGAGCCGGGAGAGGCGCTGGCCAAGCTGTTTGCCTGAAGCCAAGACCGGATCGGTCCCTCGGTGGTGCGCCACCGAAGCAGCCCGCCGCAGCCATGCGTGCGGGCTTTTTTTGTGCAAATAGTGTTTCTAAAAGTTTTTCGTTTGCATGATAATTATTGACAATGCGCATGAAATGCCGCTCCGGCAACATGGCCGCAGCCCATCGCCTACGGAGACTTCGATGTCGTTCATGCCCCGTGCCCCTTTCCTGTCCAGCCGCGGCTGGGCTGCCCTCATCGTTTGCGCATCGGCCACGCTGGCATCGTCCGGCGCCTGGGCACAGGCCACGCGCACCTGGGTCTCGGGCGTGGGCGATGACGTCAACCCCTGCAGCCGGACAGCACCGTGTAAGACGTTTGCGGGGGCCATCGCCAGGACGGCCGCCAATGGCGAGATCAACGTGCTGGATCCTGCGGGCGTCGGTGGAGTCACCATCACCAAGTCCATGCAGGTGGACGGCACAGGCGTGCTTGCCGGCGTGCTGGTCTCCGGTAGCGCGGGCATCACCATCAACGCGGGTGTTTCTGACACCGTGGTGCTGCGGGATCTGGACATCGTCGGCAACGGCACAGGAACGTTCGGCGTCAGAATCTTCCAGGCAGGCAAAGTGGTGCTGGACAACGTCAGGATCCAGGGCTTCACGCAGGCGGCGGTCAAGGTCGAGACGAGCGCTACTTCTGTGTCTGTTCTGGTGCAACGCTCGCAATTGCTGGGCAATGTAGTGCCAGCACAGGGCGAGCCGGAACGCGCCGCCATCAGTGTCCAGAGCACGACCGCCCAGGTCTACCTGTCCAACACCACGGTGTTCGGCAATGACAAGGCGTTCAACGCTGTGGCAGGCGGGAAGATCACCTCGTTCAACAACAACCGGGTCATGGGCAACACCCAGGACAGCGCGCCCACCGACACCGTCTACGAACGCTGATCGGCGCAAGGCAGCATCATGCACAGCGTAAAAGGCGTTGCCCGCAAGTCCTGTCTGGGGCTTGCGGTGTTTGCGGCCCTGGGCCCGGCGCAAGCCGCCGAACTGCTGGCCAACGGCAGTTTCGAGCAGAACTCCGGTCCGGGTTCCCTGGTTTTCACGGGCTGGCAATCCGTGTCCCAGGCCGGCTCCAAGGGCGGCTTCGCCGCCCAGCAAGGCACCAAAGGCGCCATCACGCCCGTGGCCGTGCCTGCACCTCCCGACGGGGCGTTTGCCCTCATGAGCGACCAGCCCGGCCCCGGCAGCCATGTGCTCTACCAGGACGTCGCCATTCCGGCGGGCAGCCCGGCCACGCTGAGCGCCCGCGTCCATGTCCAGAATGCGGCCAAGGTCGCTGCGGCGCCGGCCACGCTTGACTACACGGTGGCTGTGCCCAACCAGCAGGTGCGCATCGACGTCATGAACCCTGCCGCCGCGCCCGACAGCCTGGGCGCCGGTGTGCTGGCCAATGTCTTCCAGTGGCCGCCGGCCACGGCGCCCGGTCCTTCGGACAGCGGCAGCGGCTACCAGTCGCTGCAGTTCGACCTGTCGGCCTACGCGGGCCAGATCGTGCGCCTGCGCATTGCCGAGGTGGACAACCGGCAAAGCCTGTTCTTCGGCGTGGATGCGATGAGCGTCTGGTCCGGCAGCGTTCCGGGCGCACTTCAGCCACCTGCCGATACGGGCTTTTTCGCGCAGGGCACGGCCGTGCAGCTGACCTTCGATCCGGTGGCCTCCATCCCCGGCCAGACGGTCACGGGCTATGTGGCGCAATGTGTCCCGCAAGGTGGCGGCGCGGTGCTGATGGGCACGTCCAGCACTCCGACGGTGGCGGTCAACGGCCTGACACCCGGCGTGGCCTACAACTGCAGCGTGGCGGCACAGTCCAGCAGCGGTGCGGGGCCCGCCTCGCAGCCCCTGACGGTCAACGCTCCTGTCGCTGGCGCCACCACCATCTCGACCCTGCAAGGCGGCAGCGCGACGCTGACCGTCAGCAATCCGGCCAGCGGCTGCAGCCTGCAATCGGCATCGCTGGTGCGTGCGCAAAGCCTGCCCACGGCGCCGCCCCAGGGTGCAGCGGCCTATCCGCTGGGTGTGCTGGACCTGCGCTCGTCGGGCTGCAACTCAGGCGCGACGCTGAAGCTCAGCGTCACCATGCCGCAGGCCCTGCCTTCGGGTGCCCAGTACTGGAAGTACGGTCCCACGGCGGCCAACCCGGCACCGCACTGGTATGCCTTCAACGATGGCTTCAAGGTGACCTCGGCCAATACCTACACCCTGGAAGTCCAGGACGGTGGCCTGGGCGATGATGACCTGCAGGCCAATGGCGTGGTGGTCGATCCGGGTGGTCTGATGGTGATGGCGGCGACCTCTCCTGCCGCCATTCCCGTGTGGAACCTCGCGGGTCTGGCGGCCACATCGGCCTCGGTGCTGCTGGCCATGGCGGCAATGCGCCGGCGCCGCCGGACGCGCTGATGCGCTGACGTGCATGTCGCACACGCCGGGCGGCTGTGCGACTGCGGGTATCCTCAGGACATCAATGCACCGGCCGCGCGCCGGTGCATTCCCGTTTCTTTCGTACCTTCGAGGAATCACCATCGCGCGCCATGCGTGCGCTGGTGCCCCATCCGCCATGGCCCTTCAAGACGACGCAATCGCCCCGGCGCAAGCCGACCAACTCCAATCCGCCGATCCCGCCGACTGGCCCGTTGCGCCCGACTGGCAGCCCCTGGTCGAGGACTTCTTCGCGGGTGCCACGGGCCAGCAGCTGCTGACCTTTCTGCACCAGCGCCTGGAAGCCGGCGCCGTGATCTTTCCGCCCCAGCCGCTGCGCGCGCTGGAGCTGACCCCGCCCGAGGAAGTGCGCGTGGTCATCCTGGGGCAGGACCCCTACCACGGCCGGGGACAGGCCGAAGGCCTGTCGTTCTCGGTGGCGCCGGGCGTGCGCATGCCGCCCTCGCTGCAGAACATCTTCAAGGAGATGCAGCGTGACTTGGGCGTGCCCTTCCCGCCGTTCCCCAACCCGGGCGGCAGCCTGGTCAAGTGGGCCAGGAACGGCGTGCTGCTGCTCAACACCTGTCTCACGGTGGAGGAAGGCCAGGCGGCCAGCCACTCGGGCAAGGGCTGGGAGCTGCTGACCGATGCGGTGATCCGACACATCGCCCAGGGCGCGCGGCCCGTGGTCTTCATGCTCTGGGGCAGCCATGCGCAGTCCAAGCGCGCCTTCATTCCGGCCGACCGGGGCCATCTGGTGCTGACCAGCAACCATCCCTCGCCGCTGTCGGCGCTGCGCCCGCCCGTGCCCTTCATCGGCAACGGGCACTTCGGCAAAGCGCGCGACTTCCGCGCCCAGCACGGTTACTGAGCGGCCCGCTCGGGGCGTGGCTCCACGATGGGGAACACGCTGTCGAAGCGGTCCAGCATGGACATGAGCGCCGTCACCTTGGAGGCGTCGCCCTCGATGCGCAGCTGGCCGCTCTTGATGGCCTCGGCCATCGTGGTCTCCTGGCCTGCAATGGCGTCCAGCGTGGCTCGCGTCAGGCGCAGGCTGGCATGGGCGGCGGGCGCAAGGCCCGGGCTCTGGGTGAGGGCGCTGTTCTCCAGGTTCAGGCTGCGCTGCTCGCCGGTGTCGGTGAAGGTCCAGTTGAGCACGATGCGCTGGCCTGCGGCCTTGCCCGCGTCCAGCCGCACGCCCAGGTAGTCGAAGAACATCTCCAGCGGCAGGCTGCGCACCAGGTCGCGCGCGGTGCTACCGGGCCTGGGCAGCTGGGGCACGCCCTGGCGCAGTTCCGCCGCGCCCTGCAGGAAGGCGTTGCGGGCCGTGGCCGATTCCATCTGGTAGCCCAGCTGTTCATAGGCATTGGCCGCCAGGCGGCGCGCGGCCTGGTTGGCCGGGTCGGCAAAGACCAGTTGCGAGGCGATCTGCGCAACCCAGCGGTATTCGCCGCGCTCGTAGTCGGCCTGCGCACGGCGCAGCACGGCGTCGGCGCCACCCATGTATTCCACGGTCTTGCGCGCGGCGGGCACGGGCGGCAGCGCCTCCAGCTGGGCCGGGTTGCCTTCGTAGTAGCCCAGGTAGTGCTGGTAGATGGCGCGGATGTTGTGGCGCAGGTGGCCGTAGAAGGCATGCGTTGCGCCGTCGCGGGCCAGGGATTCGGGCATCTTCAGCATCTCGGCGATCTCCGAGCCCACGTAGCCGTGGTTCATGAGGCGCACGGTCTGGTCGTGCAGGTATTTGTAGGTGTCGCGCTGGCCGGCCAGCAGGTGCTGCAGCCGGGGCTGGCCCCAGACCGGCCAGTGGTGCTGGGCAATCATGATCTCGGCCTTGCCGCCATAGGTGTGCAGGGCGTCGTTCAGGTGGCGGGACCAGCCCAGCGCGTCACGCACCTGGGCGCCGCGCAGCGGCAGCAGGTTGTGCTGGGTGTGCACGGCGATCTCGGCCATGTTCAGCACCTTGAGCTGGGGGTAGTACATGATCATCTCGGCCGGCGCCTCGGCCCCGGGCGTGAGCGCGAACTCGATGTCCACGCCGTCGATGCGCAGGGTCTCGCGCGGCTCATCGATCACGCGCGTGGGCGCGATCAACCCCATGGTGCCGGGCGCACCCGCCTTGCCCAGCCCTGCGTCCACCTGTCCCCTGGAATCGCGCGGCAGCAGCATGCCGAACTGGTAGAGCGCGCGCCGGCCCATGGCGTGGCCGGCGATCACGTTCTCGCCCACGGCCTCGGCCATGAAGCCCGCCGGCGCGATGACCTGCACGCGGCCCGCATCCACCTCTTCCTGGCGCACCACGCCGCGCACGCCGCCGAAATGGTCCACATGGCTGTGCGAGTAGACGACGGCCACCACGGGCTTGCGCGGGCGGTGCTGGAAGTACAGGTCCATGGCGGCCTGGGCGGTCTCGGTGTACATCAGCGGATCGACCACGATCAGGCCGGTCTCGCCCTCGATGATGCTCATGTTCGACAGGTCCAGGCCGCGCACCTGGTAGAGCCTGTCCGTCACCTGGAACAGGCCGCTGACGCGGTTGCGCTGGGCCTGGCGCCACAGCGCGGGGTGCACGGTGTCGGGCGCCTGGTCCTGCTCCAGGAAGGCATAGGACTGCATGCTCCAGATGGGACGGCCCTGGGCATTGCGCACGACCAGGGTGTCGGCCGGTGCGACCAGGCCGCGCCGGGCGTCCTCCATGGCCTGCGCATCATCCAGCGGCTGCTGCGCCAAGGCCGCCTGCTGGGCCGCGCGCGTGGCGGCGCTGGCCGGCTGGGGCCTGGCCATGTCGGAGACGGGCAGGCTGCCGTGGGCGCAGGCGCCCAGCAAAGCGGCTGTGGCCAGGCTGGCCAGCAGGCGGGAAGGGCGCGCCAGCGCGCGGGGCAGGGGGTGTGAGGCTTGCATGGAAAGGTCTCCTGGCATGTTCGATGTCAGCGGCGAAAATACGCAGGCCCGCCGGCTGTGTCTGTCAGCCACCCGACATCCCTTTCCATGCAAGCTTCCCTCGCCTCTTCCTACCTGCCCACGCTGCGCGCCGGTCGCTGGTTCAGCGCACTGGCGCCGCAGTTTGCCGATTTGCTGCTGGCGCTGGCCCAGCCGCGCAGCCTGGAGACGGGCGAGGCCCTGTTCCTGCGCGGCGATGCGCTGGAGGGCGGGCTGTTCGCCGTGGTCCGGGGCAGCATCGGTTTCTCCGGTGTGGGTGGCCAGAGCGAGCAGGCGCGCGAGGCGCTGCTCACGCGCATGGGACCGGCCACCTGGTTTGGCGAGATCGCGCTGTTCGACGGTTCGCCGCGCACCCACGATGCCCACGCCATGGAGCCCAGCGTGGTGCTGCAGGTGCCGCGCCAGCCGCTGCTGGACTGGCTGCAGCAGCACCCCGCGCACTGGCATGACCTGGGCGTGCTGATGTCGGGGCGCATGCGCGCGGCCTTTGCGGCGCTGGAGGACCTGGCCCTGCTGCCCGCGCCACAGCGCCTGGCGCGCCGCCTGGTGGCCATGGCGCGCGGCTACGGCGAGCGGCTGGACGATGTGCCGGCCCGGCCGCGCCTGGATATCACCCAGGAGCAGCTGGCGCGCATGCTGTCGATCTCGCGCCAGACCACCAACGTGCTGCTGCAGGGCCTGCAGGCGCGCGGCCTCATCCGGGTGCAGCGCGGCGAGATCGAGATCCTGCAGTGGCAGGCGCTGTGCGCCGAGCGGTTCTGAGCGGCGCAGCCAGTCAAGGGCTGTTGTTCAGACCACCAGCGCATTCTCCACGACCTGCACCTTGCGGCGCGCCAGCGCGAGATTGGCCTTGGCCTTGTCGAGCACCAGGTACAGGAACAGGCCCTCGTGGTGGGCGCGCGCCTTCAGGGCGGGGTCATTCTGCATGGGGGCTGTCCTGCGACAGGGCTTCGATCTGCAGCAGCAGCAACTCGATCAGTGCCACCACCTGCGCGCGCTCGCGCACATCGGCCGGCACCACCGGGCACAGCAGGCCACGCGACTGCAGGTGCAGGGCAAATCCTTCGAGGTCGGGCCGACCATGCCGGTCCATGCGGCACACGGCCACCACGCAGGCCGTGGTGCGCAGCGTGGCGGACAGGGCATTGATGTAGGTATCCAGGTCGCCCAGTGGATCGGGCCGGCTGTTGTCGATCAGCAGGATCACCCCCAGCGCGCCGTGCGAGAGGATGTTCCACATGAAGTCGAAGCGCTCCTGGCCCGGCGTGCCGTACAGGTACAGTTTTTCGCCGTTGTCCAGGGTGATTTCTCCGTAGTCCATGCCGGCGGTGGTCAGGGCCTTGTCCACTGCTGCGCCGGTGTTGCGCACGTCGGTGCTTACCGGCGCGATCTCGCTGACGGCGCGTATGGCGGTGGTCTTGCCCGCGCCCGCGGTTCCGCAAATCAGGATCTTCAGCTCACTCATGCACGGAGGCTCTCGTCAATTGGGCAAGCCGCTGGCGGATGCGGTCGAGGATGGCCTGGGCGGGACCCGGGGCAGCGCTGCTGCGGGGTGCCGTGGCGGTCCAGCGCAGCAGGCCGATGGCATCGAGGCGGTTCAGGAAGGCCGCGCAGATCTCTGGCGCAAGGCCCGAGCGCCGGCACAGCGCCTGCAAGGTGGTCGGCCGGCCCGTCATCAACGTTGCCAGGCGCATGTGGTGCGCGCTTGTCAGCAGCCGCTGGGGGGGCCAGCGCAGCAGCTGCACCAGCATGTCGGCCGCCGCTGCCGGGTGGGGTGCCGCCACCATGCGTTGCCCGGACGCCGTCTGGCGCACGGCCAGGGCGCGCAGGCCCATGGCATTGAGGCAGTCCTCCACCACGTCGGCGCGCAGGGGCAGGCTCAGGTAGTCCCCCGTGGGGCGGGTGCTCTGGGGCTGGCGGCCCACGCGCAGCGTCACCCGGCTGGACGGCGGCTCGTGCACGCCTTCATGCAGTACCACCAGGTCGGCCGAGGATTCCGTCCATTCCCAGCGGTGCTGCGTGCGGTGGTCCACCAGCCGCACGAAGGAGCGGAACAGCCTGGCGTCGCGGTCATCGAGGCCGCGCAGCGTGAAAGTGAGAGTGGGACGCTCATCCATGCCGCATTGCCTTCAGCAATTGCAGCCGCAACCGCAACCGCAATCGTAGTTGCCGTGCCTGCAGGCTCCGGCCTGCCTGTTTCCTTGTGCCCATTACGTTGCCGTTTCCTGTCCTGAATGCGCCGCACGGCAAAGCAAGCCGCGCATGCCAATGATTTCAAAGGAGATGCGGGCGCATCATAGGAAGCGCTTGGAGCGGGAGCGGGCAGTTCGCCAGCGTGATTCGGAATCGTCCGATATGTATCCGGATCAGTCCTATCGCATTGCGTTCCTGCAGCGAGACTTCAGACTCTCTGAGCGTTTTTTTGGTCGCTTCCGGATTTTCAGAGCCATGGCGGCGCTGAAAAACAGGAGTTATCTGGTTGTTGTAACCAAGACCTTGGAATGCATTGCCAATTCAGCAGGCTTGCCGTGTTTTGTGTCTGGGCGTCCCATGCCAGGGAGCCAGGTTGACTACCAGGAGGTTGGCAGCCTGAGCTGCAGCATTTCCAGGAAGGACTGCGCCGCATGCGGCAGCGTGCGGCCGGCCAGGGTCTGCACCTCGATGTCGCGCAGGTCCATGCCCCGGTCGCTGAGCGCCACGGCCACCAGTGCGCCTGTGGCCACCATGTGGCGCGCGGCGATCTCGCTGGCCACGGCCACGGCGGCGCCCTGGGCTGCAAAGTTCAGCAGGGTCTTGCCGTGGTTGCTCTCCATCACCGGCATCAGCATCAGGCCCTGGCGGCTGCAGGCGGCGTCCAGCAGCTGGCGCACGGCCGTGTCGGCCGGCGTGAGCGCCAGCGGATGGCGCACCAATTGGGCCAGCGACAGGCGGCGGGCCTGCGCCAGCGCATGGCCGGGTGCGACCAGGGCAACCAGGGGCGCCGCCACGCGGCAGGCCACGGCAATGCCTTTTTCAGGCGCGCGGCTGAAGCACAGGCCGATGTCGGCCGTGCCGCTGCGCACGGCCTCTGGCACGGCAGGCGTGGGCAGCACCATCACCTCGAAGACGATGCCGGCATGCGCGCGCTGGAACGCTGCGCACAGGCGCGGCAGGAATTCGTTGGCAAAGGCGTCGGAGCTTGCGATGCGCACGCGGCCGCTGCGCAGCCCCTGCAGGGCCTCGATCTCGCCCAGCGCGCGCTCGGCATCCAGGCCGGCGCGGCGCACATGGTCGGCCAGGATCTCCCCGGCCGCATTGAGCACCATGCCGCGCGGGTGGCGTTCGAACAGCGGCGTGCCCAGCAGCCCCTCCAGCGCCGCGATCTGGCGGCTGATGGCCGAGGCCGCCACATGCAGCCGCGCCGAGGCCTCGGTCAGCGATCCGCATTGCGCCACTTCGTGGAAGTAGCGCAGCGCGGTGTCCTGCAAAAGAAGGTGGCGGGCGTCGGGCATGTCGCCCCGATTGTCATCAATTTGCCGCAGAGGCAACGCAGGTTTGCAAATTTGCTGATGGCGGCAAAGGGGCGAGGGTTCTACGATGGCCTGTTGCGGCGTTGCTGGGGAGCAGCGGCTGCAGCCGTCCAACCCCTGTCCAGGAGTGTGCCCATGAAGGCATTGCCCAGCGTTTTACTTCCACGCCGCGCCATCGTGGCTGCAGCCTGTGCCCTGGCTGGCGCCATCGCCCTGCCCGCCGTGGCACAGGGCCAGGCGTCCTGGCCCTCGCACCCGGTGCGCCTGGTCGTGCCCTTTCCGGCCAGCGGCGCCACCGACCTCGTGGCGCGCGTGGTGGCGCAGCGCATGTCCCAGGACCTGGGTCAGCAGCTGGTCATCGACAACCGCCCCGGCGCGGGCGGCACCATTGGCACGGGCGAGGCCGCCAAGGCCTCGCCGGACGGCTACACGCTGCTGTTCACCACCAGCAGCACGCATGCCATCTCGCCGCACCTGATGACCCGTCTGGCCTACAAGGCCGACAAGGATTTCACGCCCATTGCCGAGATCGGCGGCGCGGCCAGCATCCTGCTGGTCACGCCCTCGCTGCCCGTGCGCAACGTGCAGGAGCTGATCGCCTATGCCAAGGCCCATCCGGGCGCCCTCAACTACGCCAGCAGCGGCAACGGCACCATCGTCCACCTGAACGCGGCGGCCTTCGCGGCGCGCGCGGGCCTGCAGCTGACCCATGTGCCCTACAAGGGCACGGCCCAGTCCATCACCGACCTGGCCGCTGGCCAGGTGCACCTGCTGTTCGACTCCATTCCCACCGGCATGCCCCATGTGGCCAGTGGTCGCCTGCGCGCACTGGCCGTGACCGGCGACAAGCGCAGCGCGCTGGCGCCCGACCTGCCCACGGTGGCCGAGTCCGGCCTGCCTGGCTATTCTTCGGTCACCTGGTTCGGCGTCTATGGTCCGGCCGGCATGAAGCCCGAGCTGGTGGCGCGGATCAATCAGGCCTTCAACAAGGCCATCCAGAATCCCGAGGTGGTGGCCAGCCTGGCCAAGCAGGGCGTGGAGGCCGCATCGCCCCGCACGCCCGCGCAGTTCGCTGCCATGGTGCAGGCCGACAGCGTCCGCTGGGCGCAGGTCATCAAAGACAACAAAATCACATTGGATTGAGTGAAGCACCCCCTGAGCGGCTTTGCCGCTTCCCCCTCTCCTGCGGGAGGGGGACGACGCCCTTGCTGCGGGGCGGCCCTTGCTTGGCGTCCCTGAGCTGGGCCGTGCCTGCGGTTCCTCAAGCTATCGGTGGCGCGTTGGCGCTATGGAAATTGATATGACAAGCACTGTTACGGATTGGACACTTCCCTACGCCTCGCACCGCTCTTCGGTGCTGGGCCGCAACATGGTCTCCACCTCGCAGCCGCTGGCCGCGCAGGCCGGCCTGTCCATGCTGCTGGCCGGCGGCAATGCCGTGGATGCGGCCATTGCCACGGCCATGGCGCTGACCGTGGTCGAGCCCACGGGCTGCGGCCTGGGCAGCGATGCCTTCTGCATCCTGTGGGATGGCAAGGAGCTGCACGGCCTCAATGCCTCGGGCCGCTCGCCCGAAGCCTGGACGCCCGAGTACTTCGCCGCGCTGGGCGGCATCCCCGAGAAGGGCTGGAACGCCGTCACCGTGCCCGGCGCCGTCTCGGCCTGGGTGGAGCTGTCGCGCCGCTTCGGCAAGCTGCCGTTCGAGCAACTGGCCCAGCCCGCCATCCGCTATGCGCGCGACGGCTTTGCGGTCTCGCCCACCATTGCCACGCTGTGGGCGCTGGGCGGCGCCAAGCTCGGCGACCAGCCCGGTTTTGCCGAATGCTTCCTGCCCGATGGCAAGGCCCCCAAGGCGGGCGAGGTGTTCCGCAGCGAAGCCCATGCGCGCACGCTGGAGGAGATTGCCGCCACCAAGGGCGAGTCCTTCTACCGTGGCGCACTGGCGCGCTCGATGGCCGAGCACGCCAAGGCCTGCGGCGGCGCCATGACCGAGGCCGACCTGGCCGCCCACCAGGCCGACTGGGTCGGCACGGTGTCGCAGACCTTTGGCGATTCGGTGATCCACGAGATCCCGCCCAACGGCCAGGGCATTGCCGCGCTGATGGCGCTGGGCATGCTGGACGCACTGGGCGTGGGCGCCGAGCCGCTGGACGGCGTGGAGTCCGTGCACCTGCAGGTCGAGGCCATGAAGCTGGCCCTGGCCGACCTGCACGAATACAACGCCGACGGCGACCACATGCGCGTCGAATCCGCCCATCTGCTGGACGCCGGCTACCTGCGCGAACGCGCGGCGCTCATTGACCGCGAGCGCGCCAGCGCGCCCACCTACGGCGCACCGCGCCCAGGCGGCACGGTCTACCTGGCGGCGGCCGATGCCAGCGGCATGATGGTCTCGTTCATCCAGTCCAACTACATGGGCTTCGGCTCGGGCGTGGTCGTGCCGGGCACCGGCATCAGCCTGCAAAACCGCGGCCACGGCTTCACCACGCAAGCCGGCCATGCCAACGAGGTCGCGCCGCGCAAGCGCCCCTCGCACACCATCATCCCGGCCTTTGCGATGAACGCCGACGGCACGCCCCAGATGGCCTTCGGCGTCATGGGCGGCCCCATGCAGAGCCAGGGCCACCTGCAGATGGCCCTGCGCGTGCTGCGCTACGGCCAGAACCCCCAGGCTGCCGCCGATGCACCGCGCTGGCGCGTGACGGGCGGCAAGGGCGTGGCCGTGGAGCCCGCCTTCGACGCCGAGGTCGTCGACGCCCTGCGCGCACGCGGCCATGAGGTCACGGTGGAGGAAGGCCATGGCGTCTTCGCCTTCGGCGGCGCACAACTGGTGCTGCGCGACGGCGACCACTACATCGGCGGATCGGACCCGCGCAAGGATGGGGGCGTGGTGGCGTTCTGAGCGCGCGAAAGCCCCAAGGCCTGCCGCGCAGATCGAGTTCGCTTTAGAGTCATGGCATCGAAATCTTGATGCCATGGTGCGAACGGAGGTGGATGCAATGACGGCCAGAGATGATGAATCGGCGCTGCTATCGCGCTGCTCCTTCGTCGCCCGGGAGCGTGCTCAGCCCGCCCAGGACCAGCGCGAAGCCAACGTGTTTCGCCTGGCCGCCATGATCGTCCGTTCACGATTCCCCCAGGAATCTGCGAGCCTGATGCAGGCCAGCGAGCGATATTTCGCCTTGCATCCAGAAGAAAGACTGCCATCGGAAGATGTGGTCAGGCGGGGTTGGGTTCTGAGCCTGCCCCGTCTGCGCGACATGCTCAGCCGCCGACTTGCCGCGTATTGAATCCATGGCCCACTAAGGGCTTGCAAGGTCTGCCCACGCGATTCGAATAACGGCCTGTACGCGGCCACCCCCGCTCACCCCCAGCGCAACACCCAATCCGCCCGTCCCCGCGTTGCCGCAATGCGGCGCGCATTGGGCTCGTCCACCTGCGCCACCCAGTCGCGTGCGGCCTGGGGGCTGCGGCCGTGGAGTTCGTGGCGGCGGGTCAGGCGTTCGATGCGAAGGCGGTCGTCCATGTCCACGTACCAGACCTCGTCCAGCAGCGCGCGCACGGCATGCCAGTGCGTGCCCGGCGCATCCTGTTCATCCATCAGCAGGTAATTGCCTTCGGTGATGACCAGGGGCACGCCGGGCGCGATGGCGATGGCGCCTGCAATGGGCTCCTCGATGGCGCGCCGGAATTCGGGGGCGTAGACCGTTTCACCGGCCACGGGCGCGCGCAGGCGGCGCAGCAGGGCCACGTAGCCGGCCGAGTCGAAGGTGTCGGGCGCGCCCTTGCGCTGCGCGCGGCCCAGGCGCTGCAGCGCGGACTGCGCCAGGTGGAAGCCGTCCATGGGCACGGCCGCCGCCAGCGGGCCCAGCGCCTGCAGCAGGGCGGCGCAGACCGTGCTCTTGCCTGCGCCGGGCGGGCCAGCCAGGCCCAGCAGGCGGCGGGGGCCGGAGCGTGCCAGCGCAAACGCACGCGCCAGGGCCTCGGGCGGCAGGATGGCCGTCATGCGCGTGCCTGCTGCGCGCTGGCCAGCCCGTCTGCCATGAAGCCGCGTGCGTGCAGGGCCAGGTCCATGCCGTCTTCCCACATCGGGCGCCAGATGGCCAGCGCGTTCGACAGCTGCTCGTTGACGATGGCGGACGAGAAACTCTCGAAGGTGACGGTGCCCTGGTAGCCGATCTGCGCGAGCGCACCGAAGAACTGCGCGAAGTCGATGTGGCCCGCGCCCAGGTAGCCACGATGGTTCTCGCCGATGTGCACATAGCCCAGCCGCTGTCCGCAGGCCAGTACGGGCGCGGCGAGGTCGGCTTCCTCGATGTTCATGTGGTAGGTGTCCAGGTGCACGCAGACATGGGGCCGGCCGACTTCGTCGATGAACTCCAGCGCTTGCGTGGCCGTGTTCAGCAGATTGCTTTCGTAGCGGTTGACCACCTCCAGGCCCAGCGTGACGCCGCGCTCGCCCGCGAAGTCGGCAATGCGCCGCACGGCCTCGATCGCGTTGCGCCGGCCCTGCGGCGTGCAGGGGTGGCCGTATTTCGCCATGGCGCCGTAGAGGATGCCGCCGAAATAGCGCCCGCCCAGGCGCGCCGTGATGTCCACGCCCTCTTGCAGCAGCGCCAGGCCGCGCGCGACCACGGAGGGGTCTTCGCTGGAGACATCGGCCTCGAAGGTCAGGCCCCGCGAGCAGCCCACGGCCAGTCCATGCTCCTGCAGCAGATCACGCGTGAGCGACAGGTCCATGAGCCGGGGGCCGTGCAGGGACAGCTCGACCAGGTCGTAACCGGCCTGGCGCGTCTGCTCGATCACATGGCGGGTGGAGGCCGGCGACAGGTCGCCGGCCCAGACAAGGGCGTGGATGCCGAGGGGGTTCATAGGGGCTCCGGGTGGACTCTGCGAGAGCGTGAAGGGGAGGGGGCGGCGGGTGCCCGGGCACGGCCCCGACAGCGCGCGAGCAGGTGGCGCGCGGCCACGGCGGCGATCATGGTGGCGCCCCACAGGGCCTGCGTGAGCTGGGCATTGGCGCCCAGCAGGTTCACCCCGCTGGACAGCACCTGCAGGATGAGCAGTGCGACGAACAGCCCCGACACCCGGCCGAAGCCGCCCATGGGATCGGTGCCGCCCAGGATGGCCGCAAGCACCGTGACCAGCAGGTAGGACTGGGCGTAGCCCGCGCTGGCCGAGTTGAAGCGCGCCATCATCAGCACGGCCGCGATCCAGCACAGCAGCGTGGACAGGGTGTAGACGCCGATCAGCACGCGGCGCGTGTCGATGCCCGCATGGCGCGTGGCCTCGGCATTGGAGCCGACCATGCAGATGGCCAGCCCGTGGCGCGTGCTGCCCAGGTACAGGCCCACCAGCAGGCACACGACCGCGAAGATCCAGAACGGCAGCGGCAGGCCCAGCCACTGGGCGGAGCCCAGGGCCTGGAAGGCCTCGGGAAAGCCTGCAATGGGCTTGCCGCGCGTGAGCCAGACGCACAGGCCGTTGATCAGCGACATGGTGCCCAGCGTGACGAGGATGGGATGGGCATGGACGCGCGCCACCAGCCAGCCGCTGGCCAGCCCCACCAGCAGGCTGGCGAGGGCGCCCACGGTCAGTGCTGCGGCGATGAGCAGGCCCTCATGGCCCGACAGGTCCAGGCCCAGCGCCGACAGGCCTCCCACCAGCACCCAGGCCATGGCCAGGCCCGCCATGTTGGCGCTGGCGACCACGGCCAGGTTGATGCCGCCACTGACCAGCGGCAGCATCTGCGCCAGTGCCAGCAGGCCCAGCTCGGGGATCTGCAGCAGCACCGATTGCAGCGTGCCCAGGGTGGCGAAGCTGCCGGGCAGCAGCAGCGTGAACACGGCGCACAGCAGTGCCAGCAGCGCGATCAGGCCCAGCGGCGCGCCAGGGCTGCGGTTCATGGCGCAGCCCCCGCCAAAGGCGCTGCAGGAGTGGCGTCAGCGCTGCGCTGCTGGTTGCGCCGCTGCGTGCGCCGCAGTCCCGTTGCGGCGGCGCAGGCCAGCACCACGGCGCCCAGCAGCACCTGAAAGAAATACGGCGACACGCCCATCAGGTTCAGCCCGTTGCGCAGCACGGCCAGCAGCAGCACGCCCATCAGCACGCCGCCCACGCTGCCCGTGCCGCCGAACAGGCTTGCGCCGCCCAGCACGGCGGCTGCGAGCACGAACAGCTCCGTGCCGACCAGGGCGTTGGGCACCGACTCGCCCACGCGGTGCGCCTGCACCAGGCCTGCGATGGCCGCCATCATGCCGAGCCAGCCATAGGCCACGCCCTGGATGGCGCCCAGCCCGATGCCCATGCGGTGCGCGGCCTCGGGGTTGCCGCCGAAGGCGTACAGGCGCCGCCCCAGCGCGCTGCGGCCCAGCAGCAGCGCCGTCAGCACGGCGGCTGCGCCGGCCACGGCGATGGGCAGGGTCAGGCGCACGGGGTCTGCGCCGTCGGCGCTTGCGAAGCGGGCCAGCACCACGGAATCGCTCCACCACGACGGCAGGTCGTAGATGGACCGGCCGCCCGTGCCATGCATCAGAAGCGCGAAGTACAGGTTCAGCGTGGAGATGGTGATGATGATGGAGGTGGCGCGCAGGCGGTGGATGAGCAGGGCGTTGAATGCGCCCAGCGCCAGTCCCGTGGCCAGGCCCAGCGCGATGCTGGCCGCCGGTGCCCAGCCCAGGCGTGTGGCCGCGAGGGCCGCAAGGTACTGCGCCACCGTGGCCGTGGCGGCAAACGAGATGTCGATGCCGCCCGCGACCAGCACCACCAGCAGGCCCACGGCCATGATGGCGGTGACCGATGCGCCCTCGGCCACGTCCATCCAGTTGCCCAGTGTCCAGAAGCCCGGCGCCAGGGCGCCGAACAGCAGGGCCATGGCGGCAATGGCCAGGCCCAGCCGGGCCACGGGGTGGTGCAGCAGCGCGTGTGCGTTTGCGTGTGCGTGTTCAGGCATGGACGGCCTCCTCGATCTGGCTTTCGGAATGCACCCCCGGCACGAACTCGCCGGCCATGCGTCCGCCGCGCATGTGCAGCACGCGGTCGCAGTGGGCATGGACCTCGGCCACCTCGTCCGAGATGACGATCACCGCCATGCCCCGTGCGGCGAGCCCGTGCACGATCTCGAAGATGCCCTGGCGGTTGCCGATGTCCACGCCCACGGTGGGCGAGTCGAGGATCAGCAGGCGTGGCGCGGTCGCCAGCCAGCGGGCCAGCACCACGCGCTGGGCATTGCCGCCGGACAGCTGGTGCACGGGCGCGTCCAGCGCGGGCAGGCGCATGTGCAGGCGGTCGCGCCACTGGGCCGCAGTGGCGGCGCGGCGACTGGCGGGCAGCCAGCCCAGCGGGCCGGACAGGCGCGGCAGCATGGCCAGCACCAGGTTGTCCTGCACGGACTGGCGCAGGTTCAGGCCGATGGACTGGCGGTCCTCGGGCACATAGGCAATGCCCGCCGCCATGGCGTCGCGGTTGCTGCGCAGCACCAACGTGCGGCCGCCCAGGCGGATGCTGCCGCGATCGGGCCTGCGCATGCCGAACAGGCCCAGGGCCAGCTCGGTGCGGCCCGCGCCCAGCAGCCCGGTCAGGCCCAGGATCTCGCCCTCGCGCACGTCGAAGCTCACGTCCTCGTAGTCGCCGTCGCGGCCCAGGCCGCGCACTTCCAGCAGCGCGGGCGCGGCGGACATGTCGCGCGCATGCAGGCGCTCATCCACTTCCTGCCCGGTCATCAGCGCGGCCAGTTGCCTGCCCGACAGTTGCGCGGCGGGCCAGGTGCCTAGCTTGCGCCCGTCGCGCAGCACGGTGACGCGGTCGGCGATCTCCATGACTTCGTCCAGCTTGTGGCTCACGAAGACGATGGCCATGCCATCGGCCTGGAGCCGGCGCACCACGGCCAGCAGCGCATCGACCTCGGCACGCGTGAGCGAGGCCGTGGGCTCGTCCATGAACAGCAGCCTGGCCCGGGCCGCCATGCCCCGGCAGATGGCCACAAGCTGGCGGCCCGCAATGGGCAGGTCGCCCACCCGCGCATCCAGCGGCAGCGCAATGCCCAGGCGCCGCAACACGGCCTGGGCCGCCTCGCGCTGGCGCCTGCGGTGCACGGGCGCCCACCAGCGGCCCATGGCCTGGTCGAAGGCGATGTTCTCGGCCACGCTCAGATTGGGAAACAGCGACAGGTCCTGGTAGATCACCTGGATGCCCAGGGACTTGGCCAGCGCCGGGTCCAGCCGCTGCACGGGCTGTCCGCCGATGTCGATGCGCGCGCCCGGCTGCGGCGCATGCACGCCGCTGAGCACCTTGATCGCCGTGCTCTTGCCGCTGCCGTTGCTGCCCATCAGGCAGTGCACTTCGCCGGGCATCACGTCCCAGTCCAGCGCATGCAGCGCGGTGGCTTCGCCAAAGCGCACGGTGACCGCCTGCATGCGGACCAGCGCCGTTGTGGTGGCATCCATGGCAGCGCGGCTCACAGGCCCAGGCTGACCAGCCGGTCTATGGTCTGCCGGTTGATCGGCTCCAGCCTCTGGCCCTGGATGTTGCGGCGCTCGCGGTCCACCTGGACATTGCCCAGGCCCGGTATCTCCATGCCGTCCGTGGGCTCGCGGCCGTCGATCAGCATCTTGCCCACATGCACGATCACCTCGCCGGCCAGCGCGGGGTTCCAGATGAAGCCTTCGCGGATCACGCCGTCGCGCACCAGCTTCGCCCCCTGGCCCGGCGAGAACGAGCCCACCACGGCAATGCGCTCGGCTTTGCGCGCATCGGCCACCGCACGGCCCGCGCCAATGGGGCCCTGGCTGCCGAAGGCCAGAAAGCCCTTGAGGTCGGGGTGCGCGCGCATCAGGTCCTGGGCGCTGCGGTAGGAGTCGTCCAGGCTCTCGGCCACGCCGAAGCGCTCGGACACCAGCTGCATCTTCGGCCACTGTTTTTTCTGGTGGGCGATGGCCGCATCGGCCCAGGCGTTGTGCAGCGGCACGGTCAGCGAGCCCACGAAGACCACGTACTTGCCCTCGCCACCCATGGCCTTGGCCAGGCTGTCCATGTGGCGCTCGCCAAAGCCCGCGACGCTGCTCAGCTCGATGTTCCAGTCGGCGCCCTTCTGGTCGGGCGACTCGTGCGTGAGCACCTTGATGCCCGCGCTGCGCGCACGCCGGAACACGGGCTCCAGTGTCCTGGCGTCATTGGGCACCACGGCGATGACCTTGCTGCGGCGCGCGATCAGGTCCTCGACCGCGCGCACCTGCTGGGCCGCATCGGCCTCGGTGGGGCCGACCATGCCGCTGGAGATGCCCAGCTCGCGGCCTGCCTTGCGGATGCCGGTCTCCATGGCGTTGAACCACGGAATGCCCCCGACCTTGGCCACCACCGACACATCCTCGGCACCGGCCGCGCCTGCCAGCGCCGCCAGGGTGCAGGCCAACAGTGCCCTCGAGAACCGGCTGAATCCATGGAACATGGCGCTCCTCCCTGTGTTTTGCACAATCGATTGCGCAAACTATAGACAGATGGACTTCCATTGCCGATGCGGGATTTCCCGGGCCGCTGCTGCGTGCCGGTGCCGGTCCGCCCGAATCGCTGTCGCAGCGGCTACGATGGCCGCCGAGCGCTCCCGTCCCAACCCCTGCAGAGCACCGTGAACCGCCCCCGAACCTCCACCATCTACGACCTGGCCGAACTGGCCGGCACCTCGGCCTCGACGGTCAGCGCCATCCTCAACGGCAGCTGGCAGTCGCGGCGCATCAGCGAGGAGACCGCGCGCCGCGTGCAGCAGCTCGCGCAGGAACACAGCTTTGCCGTGAACCGCCAGGCCAGCGGCCTGCGCCGCCAGCGCTCGGGGCTGATCGGCATGGTGATTCCCACGCACGAGGACCGCTTCTTCGGCGCGCTGTCCCAGGCCTTCGAGCGCATGGCCCATGAGCGCGGCCTGTGCCCGCTGGTGGTCAGCACGCTGCGCGACGGCGCGCTGGAGGTGGAGACCGTGCGCTCGCTGATCGCCTTTCGCGTGGAGCACCTCATCGTCACGGGCGCCACCCGGCCCGACGCCGTCAGCGCCGAATGCCGACAGGCCGGCGTGCGCCATGTCAACGTGGATCTTCCCGGGGAGAAGGCGCCCTCCGTCACCAGCGACAACCGCTGGGGTGCGGCCGAACTCACGCGCCTGCTGCTGGCGCGCTCCAGGCCCCCGGCAGGTGCGCCGCAGGACGCCGTCTGCTTTCTGGGTGGCGTCCGCAAGGAGTACGCCACCGAGCAGCGCCTGGCCGGCTTTCGCGAAGCCCTGGCGCCCCACACGCCGGTGGCGGACGAGCACATCGTCTGCTGCGGCTACGACCCCGAAGCGGCCCGCCTTGCCATGGCCGCGCTCTACCAGCGCCTGGGCGGCCTGCCGCGCGCCCTGCTGTTCTCATCGGGCATCACGCTGCAGGGCGCCATCCGCTTCCTGCGCGCACTGCCCGATGCGGAACTGGCGCAATGCAGCTTTGGCAGCTATGACTGGGACCCCTATGCCGAATGCCTGCGCTTTCCGGTGCACATGGTGCGCCAGAACGTCGAAGGCCTGATGGCAGAGGCCTTCCGCGCCATCGACGGCGAAGGCCTGCGCGCGGGGCAGGTGGTGCAGGTGCGGCCGCAGTTGGTGGAGTGGGGGATTTTGAGTCCCCCGCCATAGGCTCAGGGCTTTTGCCTGCTCAGTGCACGATCGCAGCGCTTGCAGAGTCTGCAGGGACAAGCTTGCTGAAGTGGATCACGTCGCTGACGATGCTTCTGAAGACTTGCTGGGTGTTTTTGGCGGCCTGTTTGTCGAATCTGTCATCGATCACGACCACGATGTTTTCGCCGTCATTGGTTTGCCGGTTGGTGATGTCCACCAGCTTGTAGAGGGCGGGAGCCGCAGACTGCTGCGTTGGCTTGACGGCCAGATACCCAGAGCCTTCCATCTTGAAGTCCAACTCATGCCGCTTGCCCGAGCTTCCAAGGTATTCGGGCCTAAGTTGCAGCTCCTTGCCGGGGTACCTTTGGAGCAGGGCTTGTGCTACCTCCGTGGCAAATGCCGATCCATCGGCGTCCACGCCCTGGTGCTCCATCTCCCAATGGGTGATGGCTACAAGGCAGGAGATGTACCGTGCAAAGGCGTCGGCGGACGACGAGTCCGTTGACAGGATCTCTATGACGCCCTTGGCATTGAGTGAGGCCCCGTGTTTGCTCGCCAGGTTGCTGAGGAACCTCAGCTTGTGCCCTGACGAGAAATTCATCCCTCTGCCAATGAAGTGCAGGACGGTCTGGCCATCGTCGAAAAACCGATGTACGTCGTTGTCGAAACTCTGCACATACACAGGCACGGGGTCGCCATCGGCAAAACAGAAGGGCGTGTTGATCCTTGCAAGCGTGCCTTGCTCGTTGATGGGCTGGCACGCAAACCCGGTCAGGTTGAGAAGGTTCTGGCAGATCATGGTTGGAGCCTCAGCTGTTCTGGATCCTCAAGTGCGGGCCTGAATTCGATGTTGGTGCGTTGACAGAAAAATGCGAAAACATCATGGAAAGTCCGCCATGACTTCCACTCTGGAACAGGGTTTCGTGCATCTCCCAGATGCTCATGCGCCTGATCGTGCCAATTGTCGGGGTTGTAGCTTTTCGTCGTGATCTGCAATTGGTAAACCCTTGCCTTGGGCTGCTTCTTCATGTGACGGAACACACTCATCTTCAGGGTGATGAGCCCAGTATCCGAAGAGCGATAGAAGTTCAACTGGACCACAAGGCCTGTCCCCTTGCCGCTGTCCGTTACCAGGCCCTGTTCAAAGTTGAACGCTCCCTGTGGCTTGTCCAGTAACTTCCAATCGTCGGCCTCGGCGTCGTCGCAATAGTGACGTTCTGACAGTATCTGGCGAGCCTCCGCCTCGTCAAGACTATCCACCCTCTCCTCCTTTCATGTTGTTTGTGCAGGAGTTGCCGACAGCCAGCGCAGTGGCGCTGCTCACCTCCTGCCCTTGGTCACAACCGCGCTCGCCCTTTGATTCTGGAGTGCGCCGACCTTGACGCATGTTGTATCGCATCAACGCGATCAAGGGTATTGCGTCTGGATCCATTGGCCTTCATCGCCCTGACCCCACCAACCCCGGCATCACCGTGAAATCCACCTGCGCCTGCGCCATTTGCTGCATGGCCGGGATCAGGGCGCGGGCGTCGCCGCGCCGCCATTGGAAGGCGTAGTGCAGGGGCGCGAGGGCGGCCTTGGGATGGGCGCCCCCGACGGCGCGCAGGCCCAGGGCGGCGATCCAGCCGGTGGGCAGGAAGCCCACGCCCAAGCCGGCGCGCAGCATGCCGGCCACGGCGCCCCAGCTGTTGCACAGGATGCGCTCGCGCACGCTGGCGCCCTGGGCGAGCAGCCAGTCGTCCAGCAGGCGCGTGGTGCCGGCCTGCGGGGGCAGGGTGACCAGCGCATGACGCTGCAGCAGGGCCGTGGCGCCCAGGCGGCCCGCGCCTGCCAGGCCGGGGGCCACGGCCCAGGCAAAGCGTGCGGCGCCCACGGGGCGGGACAGCAGGCTGCTGCGCGAGGAGCGGCCCGCGATGACGGCAAAGTCCAGCTCGCCGTCGTCCAGGCGCTGCTCCAGCACGCCGCCCACGTCCACATGGGGCTCCAGCACCAGTTGCGGATGGGCCTGGCGTGCGGCGGCCACGAAGGCCGGCAGCCAGGTCAGCGCCGACAGGTCGCCCACGCCGAAGCGGCAATGCCCGGCCAGCGCCTCGCGCGTGTCCAGGGCCTGGCCCAGCGCGGCCATGGCGTTGAGCACCTCCAGCGCGGCGGGCAGCAGGCGCTGGCCGGCGTCGGTGAGCACGGCGCGGTGGCCGCTGCGGTCGAACAGCGGCTGGCCCAGCGCGGATTCCAGTTCCGTGATGCGCTTGGACAGCGAGGACACGGACAGGTGCACGCGCTGCGCTGCCGTGGCGAAGTTGCTGCAGGTGGCGGCCCACCAGAAGGCTTCGAGCTGCTTGACCGAGGGTGTGGACATGGGTCTGTCATTGGCAAAAAGCGAACAAGTGCATTCTAAATAATCCACTTTCATTCAATGGATGCGCGGCCTACAGTGGCGCCGGTTCCTGAACATTCCGAGGTCCACACCATGGCCGCCATCGCCTCCTCCTCTGCCTCCACGCCTTCGGCATCCGCCCTGCCGGCGCCGCGCGCCCCGGCCGTGCTGCGCCGCATGCTGTCGCTGCATGATTTCGAGGAGGCCGCGCGCCGCAGGCTGCCCCGGCCCATCTTCGGCTACATCGCCGGGGCGGCAGAGGACAACGCCTCGCTGCGCGACAACCGCGAGGTGTTCGGCGAATGGGGCCTGACCACGCGCGTGCTGGCCGATGTGTCGCAGCGCTCGCAGGCCGTGGAGCTGTTCGGCGAGCGCTATGCCAGCCCCTTCGGCATTGCGCCCATGGGCATCAATGCGCTATCCACCTACCGGGGCGACCTGGTGCTGGCGCGCGCGGCCCAGCGCGCGGGCATTGTGTCGGTGATGAGCGGCACTTCGCTGATCCCCATGGAGGAGGTGGCGCGCGAGAGCCCGGCCACCTGGTTCCAGGCCTATATCCCCGGTGACCAGGCCCGCATCGACGCGCTGATCGACCGCGTGGAGCGCGCAGGCTTTCGCACCCTGGTGGTGACGGTGGACATACCGATCTCCGCCAACCGAGAGAACAACATCCGCACAGGCTTTTCCACGCCGCTCAAGCCCAGCCTGCGCCTGGCCTGGGACGGCATGGTGCGCCCGGGCTGGGTGGCCGGCACCTTCCTGCGCACGCTGCTGCGCCACGGCATGCCGCATTTCGAGAACTCGTTTGCCACGCGCGGCGCGCCCATCATGTCGTCCAGCGTGATGCGCGATTTTTCGGCACGCGACCACCTGAGCTGGCGCCACATCGAGGCCATCCGCCGCCGCTGGAAGGGGCCGCTGGTCATCAAGGGCGTGCTCAGCGTGGAGGACGCGCTGCAGGCGCGGCGCGTGGGGGCCGACGGCATCGTGCTGTCCAACCATGGCGGGCGGCAGCTCGACGGCGCGGTGTCGGCCATGCGCATTCTTGAGGACGTGGTGGCGGCCCTGGGGCCGGACTATCCCGTGCTGATCGACGGGGGCTTCAGGCGCGGCTCCGATGTGCTCAAGGCCGTGGCGCTGGGCGCGCGCATGGTGCTGGTGGGTCGGCCCTTCAACTACGCCGCCGCCGTGGGCGGCGAGGCCGGCGTGCTGCACGCCATCGGCCTGCTGCGCGACGAGGTGGACCGCAACCTGGCCATGCTGGGCGCCTCCTCCTGCGGCGCGCTGGACCGCTCGCACATCGTGCGCCGCGCATCGGCCTGACAGAAACCTCCACCGTCCGTTCAAAACACAGCCATTCCCAGGAGACATCCCATGAACCACTTCACTTCACGCCGCAGCCTGTGCGCCCTGCTGCTGGCCGCTGGTGCCGCACCGGGCGCCATGGCGGCCGATGCCGGCGCCTATCCCACGCGCCCGGTGCGCCTGATCGTGCCGTTTGCGGCCGGCGGCACCACCGACATCGTGGCGCGCGCGATCGCGCCGCGCATGGCAGAGGCCCTGGGCCAGCCGCTGGTGGTGGACAACAAGGGCGGCGGCGGAGGCGCCATCGGCGCGCACGAGGCCGCGCGCGCCCAGCCCGACGGCTACACGCTGGGCGTGGCCACCGTGTCCACCACGGCCACCAATCCGGCCATCAACCCGCGCCTGCCCTACAACCCGCTCACCGATTTCACGCCCATCACCAACATTGCGGCCACGCCCAATGTGCTGGCCGTGCATCCGGGCTTCAAGGCGCAGAGCTTTGCGGCCTTCGTGGAGGAGGTGAAGAAGAACCCCGGCAAGCATGCCTACGGCACGGCGGGCACGGGCTCCATAGGCCACATGCTGATGGAGCTGATGTCCAGCCGCTCGGGGCTGTCGCTCACGCATGTGCCCTACCGGGGATCGGGCCCTGCGCTCAACGATGCGGTGGCGGGCCAGGTGCCCATCGTCTTCGACAACCTGCCCTCGGCCCTGCCCTTCATCAAGGCGGGCCGGCTCACCGCGCTGGCGGTGGCCGCGCCCGAGCGCCTGGCCCAGCTGCCGCAGGTGCCCACCTTCAAGGAGCTGGGGCTGGAGCCGGTCAACCGCAGCGCCTTCTATGGCATCTACGGCCCCAAGGGGCTGTCGCCCGAGATCGTGGCGCGCCTGCATGCGGCCGCCCAGCGCGCGCTGGCCAGCCCCGAGGTGCGCCGCCAGATCGAGGACACGGGCTCGCGCGTGATCGGCAACCGCCCCGAGGAGTTCGCGCGCGAGATCGCGGCCGAGAACGCCCTGTACCGCAAGATCGCCACGGAGCGGCGCATCGTGGCGGATTGAGCGCCAGCCGGGGCGGGAATGGGGGATGGGGGCCGGGGCTGCGAAAGAATTTTCGCCAACGCTGTCACAACGCGCACGCCCCGCGCGTCTTGAAGGTATGGGCCAGCCATTCCGGCCGGCTGCTACATCCCTCAAGGAGTGTTTTCCATGACCGCTTCGTCTTCCGCTGCCACCGGCGCCCGTCCTCTTGCCGCCCCCACGCCGCGCCTGAACTTCCAGGCCATCGCCCCCGAGCTGTACAAGGCCCAGGCCGGCATCAACGCGCTGCTTAACCAGTCCAGCCTGGGCATCCAGCTGCTGGAGCTGGTGTTCCTGCGCGTCTCGCAGATCAACGGCTGCGCCTTCTGCGTGGATATGCACACGCGCGAACTGCTTTCCCGGGGCGAGGTCCTGCAGCGCATCAACAGCATCGTCACCTGGCCCGAGGTGGATTTCTACGACGGGCGCGAGCGCGCCGCCCTGAACTGGGCCGAGCGCTGCACGCGCCTGAGCCAGGCCCATCCCGAGCAGCAGGACTTCGAGGCGCTGCGCCCGCATTTCAGCGAGCGCGAGATGGTGGAGCTGACCTATGCCATCGGCAGCATCAATGTCTGGAACCGCCTGTGCGCGGGCTTTGCAGCGCCCGTGGCACGCAAGCCCATCAAGCTCTGAACGCCTGCAAGCCGCTCACTCCGCCGTGAGCTTTCGCTCCTTCACCAGCCGGCCCCACTGCTCGTATTCCTTCTTCATGAAGGCCGCGAACTCGGCACGCGTGGTGGGCTGGGGCGTGAGGCCGTGCTTGTTCAGCGCCTCCTTGACGCCGGGGTCATTGAGTACCTTGACGATCTCGGTGTTCCAGCGGTCCAGCATCGGCTTGGGCGTCTTGCCGGGTGCCACGAAGGCATACCAGTTCAGCGCTTCGAAGCCGGGATAGCCGGCTTCGGCCACCGTGGGGATGTCGGGCATGTACGCCGGGCGCGTGAGGCCCGTGGTGGCCAGCGGGATCAGCTTGCCGGCCTCGATGTGGGGCAGGGCCGTGGGCGGCGCGGCGAAGTAGCTGGTCACGCGCTCGCCCAGCAGGTCCTGCAGCGCGGGCGCGCCGCCCTTGTAGGGCACGTGCACCATGTCGATGCCGGCACGCTGGTTGAACAGCTCGCCTGCCAGGTGGGAGGCCGAGCCCGCGCCCGTCGATGCGTAGTCCACCGTGCCCGGGTTCTTCCTGGCCTTGGCCACGAACTCCGCCAGGGTCTTCACGCCCGCGCCCTTGTGCACCACCAGCACGTTGGGAAAGTTCACGCCGCCCGAGATGGGCGCCAGGTCCTTGAAGGGGTCGTAGGGCAGCTTCATCAGGTGCGGCGCAATGGTCAGCGGCCCCACTGAGCCGAACAGCAGCACCGAGCCGTCGGCCGCCGCATTGGCCACCTGCTGGTGGGCGATGTTGCCGCCCGCGCCGCCCTTGTTCTCCACCACCACGCTCTGGCCGATGTTCTCGCCCAGCTTCTTGGCGATCAGGCGCGCGGCCGCATCGGCAGCGCCGCCGGCGGCGAAGCCCACGACCAGGGACACGGGCTTTTTGGGAGGAAAGTCCTGGGCCTGCGCGCTGGCGGCCAGGGTGAGCAGGGAGGCGGCCAGGGCGCTGGCGTGCAGGAAGTTGCGCTTGTTCATCATGGGGTTGTCTCCGTCATTGGCTGGGAATCGGGGCGCATGCGGCTAGTCGGCGCCAAGACCGATGGGGCTGGGCTGGCGCTTTTCGGTGTTGTGGCGCAGCAGGGATGCCGTGCGGAACACGCCGTGCGCGAACTTGCCGTAGGGCAGGGTGGCGAACAGGGCGATCACCGCGCCCAGGTGCAGGCACAGCAGCAGGGCCAGGGCCGGCGTGCCGCGGCCCAGCCACAGCGCCATGCCGCTGGCGGCGACCAGGAACAGCAGGGCGATGAAGCCCAGGTCCATGGGTTTCTGGCGCGCGTCGCCATGCAGCGGGTGGCGCCTGCGGTTCAGGCGCCACAGGCCTGCGGTGCCCAGCATGAGGCTGGTGCCGCCCACGGCGCCCAGCAGCTTGGGCAGGCTGGGGAATTCGTAGGGCGCGGCCCAGCCGAACACGTAGTGGTAGACCGTGGCCAGCGCCGTGGCCGCAAAGCACAGCATGAATCCGTAGAAGGTCAGGTGGTGAAAGCGCCTGCGGCTCAGGGTGTAGGCATCGTCCTCGTTGTGGCAGCCCTCGCCGTGGCCGCCGTCCAGGTATTTGAGGCGCAGCACGTCGTGCGCGGCCTCGGCCGCCGCCGGCGTGCCCACGTCCACGCCGCCGGTGGCGGGCTTGACGTCCTTCCAGAAGCGGCGCACGCCCATGGCCAGCGCCAGCACCACGAACAGGAACACGGGCGCGAAGATGCCCACCAGCAGGTTGTGCGGGAACAGGTTGTAGAAGTTGGCGCCCAGGTCCGCGCCCCACAGCCGGCACAGGCCGCCCTGCAGGGCCACGGCCAGCACCAGGAACAGCGACAGGCCTGCGGCCAGGGCCAGCGACAGCGTGAGCCCGTTCCTCTGGTACAGGCGCCCCAGGGCGGGCGGCCAGGCGTAGTCGGCATAGGTCTGGCCGCGCACCTCGGCCATGGCCTTGGGGATGTTGATGGCGAACTCGTGCGGCGGCGCGTACTGGCAGGCATGCAGGCAGGCGCCGCAGTTGTGGCACAGGTTGGCCAGGTAGTGCACATCGGCCTTGCCGAACTCCAGCCGCCGCGTCATGGCCGGGAAGACCGCGCAAAAGCCTTCGCAGTAGCGGCAGGCGTTGCAGATCTGCAGGGCGCGCGCCACCTCGCCTTCGGCGGCGGTTTCGGTGGAAACCGGCAGGATGGGAATGACCCGGCCGGCGGCCAGGTCCTGGGCTTCTTGTGCCAGGGCGCTAATTGTGTTTTGCATATGTGTCGTCCATGGGGTTGGCTTGCCGCCCGCAGCGCTTGAAGTAGGCCTGCTCCTGACCAGGGACAGCGAGCAAGGGCCGCCCCGCAGCGAGGCTGTCGTCCCCCTTGGGGGATGGCGCGCAGCGACTCAGGGGGGTCTTCATCTCACTGCGCCGCGCACGGCGGGTTGGCCCGCGGCGGCCAGGGCTGCGTTGCGGCCCGCGATGCGGCCGAAGGCCGTGCCGATGGACATGCCCACGCCGGCCGTATAGCCCTTGCCCAGCACGTTGCCGGCCATCATTTCGCCGGCCACGAACAGGTTGGTGCTGGGCTGGCCGGCAAAGCGCACGGCCGCCGTGTCGTCGGTCTCCAGGCCCAGGTAGGTGAAGGTCACGCCGGGGCGCAGCTGGTAGCCGTAGAAGGGCGCCGTGTCGATGGGGCGGGCCCAGTGGGTCTTGGCGGGCGCCAGGCCCTCGGTATGGCAGTCGTCCAGCGCCGTGTGGTCGAAGTGGCCGACGCGGCAGGCGCCGTTGTAGGCATCCAGGGTCTGCATGAAGCGTTCCTCGTCCAAGCCCAGCTTGCGTGCCAGCTCGGGCAGGGAGTCGGCGCGCACGCCCGGGAAGACCGGCGGCATGAAGCGGCCAATGGCCTTGGCGTCGATGACGGACCAGGCGGTCTGGCCCGGCTGCTGGGCCACCAGGCGGCCCCAGATGGCATAGCGCTTGGGCCAGAAGTCCTCGCCCTCGTCGTAGAAGCGCTCGGCCTCGCGGTTGACCACCACGCCCAGCGAGACGCAGTCGATGCGCGTGCAGATGCCGCCGTCGTACAGCGGCGCGCGCGCATCGATGGCCACCATGTGGGCCTGGGTGGGGTCGCCGATGCGGTCGGCGCCATGGTCTTCGAGCAGGTGGCGCAGCAGCACGCCGCGGTTGAAGGCCGTGCCGCGGATCAGGAAGTTGTCGGACGGCCACTCGCCGCGTGCGTTCTGCCCCCAGGCCTCGCGCAGCCACTCGCGGTTGGACTCGAAGCCGCCCGCCGCCAGCACGCAGGTCTTTGCGGTGATGCGCTGCTCGCCCACCCAGGCGGCCTTGAACTCTCCGTCCTCGATCTCCAGCCGGTCCACGGGCGACGCGTAGCGCACCTGCACGCCCAGCCGTTCGGCGCTGCGGTAGTAGGCATTGACCAGGGCCTTGCCGCCGCCCATGAAGAAGGCATTGGTGCGCGCCACATGCAGGGCGCCCGACAGCGGCGGCTGAAAGTGCACGCCGTGGCGGCGCATCCAGTCGCGGCAGGTGGAGGAGGCACGGATCACCATGCGCGCCAGGTGCTCGTTGGTGATGCCGCCCGTGACCTTGAGCAGGTCCTGCCAGAACTCCTCCTCGGGGTAGGCCTCGACCAGCACGTCCTGGGGCGCGTCGTGCATGCAGCGCAGGTTGCGCGTGTGGCCGGAATTGCCGCCGCGCCAGTCGCGCGGCGCCGCCTCCAGCAGCAGCACGCTGCGGCCTGCCTCGCGCGCCATCAGGGCCGCGCACAGGGCGGCATTGCCGCCGCCTATGACCAGGACATCGGGGTCCATGGAGTTCTCCTTGCATTCGCCATCGTGGGGATTGCGAATGTAGGGAGAACGCCGCGCGGCGGGCAGGGGCCCGCCGGCATGGGGGTATCAGTCTTCGTGATGGATGAGGGCCGTGCCAGCCCAGGCACCGCCGCGCAGCAGCTGGCGCACGCAGTCGATCAGCACCACGCGCGCGGCCAGGGCGGCGGGCGACAGCTCATCCTCGGACAGGCTGCACAGCAGGTTGGTGCGCAGGGCATCTTTGTCCGTGATACGCGACCACTCGAAGCGTTGCGCGGCATCGGCATAGCGGCCCATGGAGGCCCAGGGCTGCACCGTGCTGCCCAGGCCTGCATCCACGGCCGCCATGACCATGGACAGCGAGTCCACCTCCAGCACCAGATGCGGCGTGAAGCGCGCCTGCGAGAAGGCCGTGTCCAGCGTGCTGCGCAGGCCGTGCAGGCCCGTGGGCAGGATCAGCGATTCGCCGGCCAGGTCGGCCAGCGCCATCTGCGGCGGCAGCGGCTCGGGGTGGTGGCCGCGCGCGCGGATCAGGAACAGCTCTTCCTCGATCAGCGGATGCACCTGCCAGCGCCGCCCGCCTGCGCGGGCCTGACCGCCGTGCAGGCGGGCGTCGAACAGCACGGCCATGTCCAGCGCGCGCGCATTGAGCATGTCGGTCAGGTGGCCGGACATGCCCTCCACCATGTGCAGGCGCACATCGGGGTAGCGCGCGCGCATGGCCTGCATCATGGGCAGGCCCAGCATGGCCGAGGTGGTGGGCGCCAGGCCCACGCTGACCGAGCCCGACAGCCGCGCCTGCTGCGCGCTGCGCACGGCCTGCTCGGCATGGCGCAGCGTGAGCTGGGCCTCGCGGAAGAAGGCCACGCCTGCCTCGGTGGGCACCACGCCGCGCGGCGTGCGCTGCAGCAGCCGGGTGGACAGCTCGCTTTCCAGGCGGCTGACCTGCTGGCTCAGCGCGGACTGGACCATGTCCAGGTCCAGGGCGGCGCGGCTCATGGAGCCCAGTTCGACGATGCGGACGAAGTAGCGGAGTTGTCTCAGTTCCATGGGGGCGGCGCTCGTGGTGTGCAGCGCCGATTGTCGGTGCAGACCGGGGCTTGGCCTCAGATGCCGCGCGGCAGCAGGGCCGCCAGGGCCTCGCCTATCGAGCGCGCAATCAGCTTCTGGCGCTCGCCGGGCATGCGCTCCAGCGTGGAGGCCACGCTGACGGCGGCCACGGGCTCGCCTTCGGCATTGCGCACCGCCATGCCCACGGCCAGCACGCCGCGCGTGGCGTGGTTGCCGATGACGGACCAGCCGCGCTGGCGCGTGGCCTTCACCAGCAGGGCCATGCGCTCGGGCGTCATGCCGCCGTACTGCTCCAGCACGGGGGCGTTGGCCGCCATCGCAGCCTGCACCTCGGCATCGGGCAGGGCGGCCAGCAGGGCCAGGCCCGCCGCTCCCACGCCCAGCGGCTGGCGCGTGCCCACCTGGATCACCAGGATCTGCACCGGATGCGTGCCCACATGGCGGGCGATGCAGTGCGATGCCGCGCCTTCGCGCACGATGGCAAAGGCCGCGTCCGCGCAGCCCGCGCTCACGCGCTCCAGCACGGGCTGCAGCCGCACGGCCATGTTGGGCTGGCCTGCGCTGGCGGCCGTGGCCGCCAGCCGGTGGCCGGCCGCATAGCCGAAGCGCCCCCTGTGCGCCACATAGCCGCTGTCCACCAGGGTGGACAGCAGGCGGTACACCGTGGCGCGCTCCAGCCCCGTGGCGCGGCACAGGTCAGCGACGCGCAGGCCTTCGCGGCCTGCGGCCAGCACGGCGTCCAGCACCTGCAGGCCACGGCGCAGCGTGCGGCTGCCGGCATCGTCGGCGGA
This sequence comes from Delftia sp. JD2, assembly GCF_001682645.1. Taxonomy (NCBI): domain Bacteria; kingdom Pseudomonadati; phylum Pseudomonadota; class Betaproteobacteria; order Burkholderiales; family Comamonadaceae; genus Delftia; species Delftia sp. JD2. The sequence goes on along the minus strand of NZ_LFJT01000039.1, from coordinate 16,121 downwards.
GACTGGAATGTCCGCTGGCCGGACGTTTGGATTGGTGCTGCGCGAAGGCATGGAAAAGAATTTCCCGGTGATTGCAGGCAGGGCAGAAAAGGGCCTGCGTGCAGCGCGCAGTGTGCCGCAGGCCGTCGAAAGCCCACACAGGCAGACATAAGCAGACATAAGCGGACATAAGCAGACATAAACAGACATAAACAGACATCAGAACGATCACCTGGAGACAAGACATGACAACCCCTGCCCGTTTCAATCCGTGGGCGCGCCGGCGCCTGCTGGCCTGTTCCTTCACCTGCGCACTGGCCGGCATGGCCGCCGCGACCGTGGCGTTGGCGCCCGCGCCCGCGTTGGCGCAGCCGGCGTCCTGGCCGGCCCGGCCCGTGCGGCTCGTGGTGGGCTATGCGGCCGGTGGCGCCACCGACGTGATCGCACGCCTGGTGGCCGCCCGGATGGGCGAGCAACTGGGCCAGAGCGTGGTGGTGGACAACCGCACGGGCGCCAACAGCAATGTGGGCGCCGAGGCCGTGGCGCGGGCGCCTGCGGACGGCTACACGCTGTATGTCTACACCATTGCCAACACCATCAATGCCTCGCTCTACCCCCGGCTCGGCTATGACCCGGTCAAGGACTTCGAGCCCATCGGCCTGATCGCCAAGATTCCCAACATCCTCGTGGTCAACCCGCGCCTGCCCATACAGAACGTGGCCGACTATGTGCGCTACGCCCGGCAGAGTGCGCAGGGCATCAGCTTCGCCTCGTCGGGCAGCGGCTCGTCGATCCACCTGTCGGGCGAGATGTTCCGGCAGCTGTCGGGCCTGCGCATGCTGCACGTGCCCTACCGGGGCAGCGCACCGGCCATCACCGACCTGCTGGGCGGGCAGGTGGATTCCATGTTCGACAACGCGCCCTCGGCCCTGCCCCATGTGCAGGCCGGCAAGCTGCGCGCGATCGCCATCACCAGCGCCCGGCGCTCGGCGCTGCTGCCCGATGTGCCCACGCTGGCGGAGTCGGGCTATGCGGGCTTCGACGTGCAGTCGTGGTTCGGCCTGGCCGCCCCTGCGGGCACGCCGCCCGCCGTGATCGAGCGCCTGAACCATGCCCTGAATACCGCCCTGGCCGCACCCGAGCTGCGCCAGCGCCTGGGAGAGATGGCTGCCACGCCCGAGCCCGGCACCCCGGCGCAGATGCGCAGCTTTGCGGCGTCGGAGATCAAGCGCTGGCGCGAGGTGGTCAAGGCCTCGGGCGCCACCGCCCAGTAGTTCGGCACACGTTCGGCACAAGCTCAACACAACCGCCCCACAAGGAGACGACCCCCATGCAACCCATTGATTTTTTCTGGCGCGCGGCCGAACGCTGGCCGCAGCGCATCGCCATCGACGCGCCGGGCGGCTGCATCCGCTATGACGCGCTGGCCCGCAAGGTGGCCGCGCTGGCGGCCGGCCTGCAGGCGCTGGAGCCCGCCGTGCAAAGCCGCGTGGGCATCTGCGCGGGCAACAGCGCAGACCATATCGCCGCCCTTCTGGCGGTGATGGCCAGCGGCAAGGTCTGGGTGCCGCTCAATCCCAAGAGCACGCAGTCCGAGGTGCGCCGCATCATCGATGCCACCGAGCCTTCCATCGTGCTGTGCGATGCGGGCGGCGCTGCACTGGTGCAAGGGGCGCCGGGCATCCACCTGGTGCTGGGCGAGGGCACGGCGGCGCTGGAGCAGGCGCAGATCGGCGCTTTGCCTGTGACACCCGACCTGCCCGCCGATGCCATCCAGGCCATCAAGTTCACGGGCGGCACCACGGGCCTGCCCAAGGGCGTGATGCAGCCCTGCCGCGCCTGGATGGCCGGCATTGCCAACCAGATCCAGGCCTGGGGGTTCGATGAGCATGACCGCTACGTCATGGCCGCGCCCATCACGCATGGCACGTCCACCTACCTGCTGCCCATCCTGGCGCAGGGCGGCTGCCATGTGCTGCTCGACGGTGCGGGTGCCGAGGCCGTGCGCAGCGCCTTTGCCCTGCGCGGCGGCACCGTGTGCTTCATGCCGCCCACCCTGATCTACATGCTGATGGCGCTGCCGGGCGCCAGCCGTGCGGACTTCCCCGGCCTGCGCCGCCTCATCTACGGCGGTGCCGCCATGCCGCCCGAGAAAATCCGCCAGGTGCGCGCCTTCTTCGGCCCCGTGCTGGCCACCACCTATGGCCAGACCGAGGCCCCGCAGATCCTCACGGCCATGCGGCCCGAGGACTTCGAGGACGAAGGCCTGTGGACCTCCGTGGGCCGGGCCACCTGGTTCAGCGACCTGTCCATCATGGCGCCCGACGGCCGCCTGCTGCCCCGGGGCGAGGTGGGCGAGGTCGTGGCGCGCGGCGATCTGCTGATGAGCGGCTACTGGCGCCTGCCCGGCAAGACGGCCGAGACCCTGGTGAACGGTTGGCTGCACACGGGGGACCGGGGCCTGATCGATGCGCAGGGCTACCTGCACCTCAAGGACCGCCTGAAGGACCTGGTCATCACGGGCGGCTTCAACGTCTATCCCGTGGATGTGGAAAACGCCCTGGGCCAGCACCCGGCCGTGCACGAGTGCGTGGTCTTCGGCATCCCCGACGACCATTGGGGCGAGGCCGTGCAGGCCGCCGTGCAATTGCGCGCCGAACTGCGCCCCGACCAGCGGCCGGACGAGGCCGAACTGATCGCCTTCGTGCGCCAGCGCCTGGGCCCCGTGCAGACACCCAAGCGCATCCACTTTCACGCCAGTCTGCCGCGCTCGCCCGTGGGCAAGCTGCTCAAGACGGCCGTGCGCGAGCTTGCGCTGGCGCCCCGTTGATCCCGAACACCATCACAAGGAGACCCTGGCCATGGCCACGCACCAACCCCCCGTCACCCGCCTGTGCACCCACACCCTCACCAGCCTGCATTACCGCGATGCCGACCTGGTCGAGGACCTGATGGGCAAGAAGACCTTCACCGAGGTGATGCTGATGCAGATCCTGGGCCGCACGCCGCGCCCCGTGGACCTGCGCATCGCCGATGTGGTGCTCATCGTGCTCATGGAGCATGGCCTCACGCCCAGCGCCATCGCCACGCGCCTCATCTACATGAGCGCGCCCGAGAACCTGCAGGGCGCCGTCTCGGCCGGCCTGCTGGCCGTGGGCAGCTCCTTCGTGGGCACCATGGAGAACTGCGCCGCGCTGCTCGACCGCATCGTCGCCGCCGCCGACCCCGAGGCCGAGGCCCGCGCCATCGCCCGGCACCACAAGGCGTTGAAAAGCCCTGTGCCCGGCTTTGGCCACCACCTGCACAAGCCCGTGGACCCGCGCGCCTACAAGCTGCTGGACATGGGCCGCGCCGAACCCGAACTGGCGGGCAGCAGAATCCGCGCGCTCGAAATCCTCTCTGCCGCCGTGGACGCCGCGGCGGGCCGGCCCATCACCATCAATGCCACGGGGGCCGTGGCCGCCCTGCTGGGCGAGATCGGCGTGCCCACGGCCGTGATGCGCGGCTTTGCCGTCATCTCGCGGGCGGCCGGGCTGGTGGCGCATGTGGTGGAGGAGCAGCAAAGCCCGTCGGGCCGGTTCATCTGGGAAACGGTGGAGGAAGCCATCCCCTACGCGGGGCATGCAGTTTCCGCGAACGCTGCGTGAAGCAATGACCGATGGACCACCGCGCGCCATGCCGCGAGCATGGAGTCCATGCAACAAACCCATGGATTGTCCAGCGCCCTCGACGGCCTGCGCGTGGTGGACCTGTCCCGCATCCTGGCGGGACCCTGGTGCACCCAGAACCTTGCCGACCTGGGCGCATCGGTGCTCAAGATCGAGCGTCCCGGCACGGGCGACGACACGCGCGCCTGGGGCCCGCCCTTCGTGCAGGCGCCCGGTGGCGAGGCCGTGTCGGCCTACTTCCTGTCCTGCAACCGCGGCAAGCAGTCGGTGGCGCTGGACTTCACCGAGCCGGCCTCGCATGCCTGGCTGCTGCGCCAGATCCGCGATGCCGACGTGCTGGTGGAAAACTACAAGGCCGGCGCGCTGGCGCGCCACGGCCTGGACTACGCGGCGCTGGCCGCGATCAACCCCGGGCTGATCTACCTGTCGATCACGGGCTTCGGCCAGAGCGGCCCGTTTGCGCACAAGCCCGGCTACGACTATGTGTTCCAGGGCCTGGGCGGCCTCATGGGCTACACGGGCGTGGCCGATGGCGAGGAGGGCGCGGGCCCGTTGCGCACGGGCGTGGCCGTGGTGGACCTGATGACGGGCATGTATGCCACCAGCGCCGTGCTGGCGGCCGTGGTGCAGCGCCAGCGCACGGGGCGCGGCCAGCACATCGACCTCGCGCTGCTGGACGTGGCCGTGGCCATGAATGCCAACCAGGCGGCCAACTACCTGGTCAGCGGCGAGAACCCGCGCCGCACGGGCAACGCCCATCCCAATTGCGCGCCCTACGAGGTGTTTGCCTGCGAAGACGGGCATTTCATCCTGGCCATCGGCAATGACGGGCAGTTCGCCGCCCTGTGCTCCGTGCTGGGCACGGACTGGCACCTGGACGCGCGCTTTGCCACCAATGCCGCGCGCCTGACCGGCATGGCGCAGCTGCGCCCGCTGCTGCGCGCGGCGCTGGGCCGCTGGCCGCTGCAGGCCCTGACCGATGCGCTGGACACCGCCCAGGTGCCCTGGGGCTGCATCAACACCATGGAGCAGGTCTTCGCCCATCCGCAGGTCCGGCACCGCCAGATGCTGCAGACGGTGGAGCACCCGCAGCTGGGCACGCTGAAGCTGGTGCGCAACCCCATGGTGCCGGCTGGCAGCGGCGCCCAGGTGCCGCCGCCGCCGGTGCTCGGTACGGCGCCGCAGGACCTCTGAATCCCTAGACATCGACAAGCCAAGAAGGAGACAAGGATGACGAAACGCATGAAAGCACTGAAGGCCGCCGTGGCAGCCGCCGCGCTGGCGGGGATGCCGCTGGCATATGCAGCAGGGGCAGCGGGGGCGGCAGGGGCAGGAAGCTATCCCGAGCGGCCCGTACGCCTGGTCGTGCCCTATGCGGTGGGCGGCGCCACCGATGTGATCGCGCGCGTGGCGGCCCGCTATCTGGGCGAGACGCTGGGCCAGCCCGTGGTGGTGGAAAACCGCCCCGGCGCGGGCGGCAGCACGGGCTCGGCCTATGCGGCCAAGCAGCCGGCCGACGGCTACACCCTGGTGATGATGGTGGAGAGCTCGCATGCCGTGAACCCCAACGTCTACGCCAAGCCCGCGTATGACCCGGTGAAGGACTTCACCCCCATCACCAACATCGCCAATGTGCCGGGCGTGATGGTGGTCAGCGCAGGCTCGGCCTACAAGAGCGCCAAGGATGTGAGCGACGCGGCGCGCGCCGCGCCGGGCAAACTCAACTACGGCTCCTCGGGCAATGGCGGGCTCAGCCACCTGAGCGGTGCGCTGTTCGGCAGCACCACGGGCACCACCCTCACCCATGTGCCCTACAAGGGCCTGGGGCCGGCGCTCAACGACCTGATGGCGGGGCAGCTCGATGTGGTGTTCGACAACATGCCGTCCTCGGGCGCGCTGATCGCGGGCGGCCAGCTGCGTGCCCTGGCCGTGTCCAGCCCCGTGCGCCTGCCGGCCCTGCCCGGCGTGCCCACCTATGCCGAGGCCGGGCTCAAGCCCATGAACGACATGTCCTGGTATGGCCTGGGCGCGCCTGCCAGGCTCGATCCCGCCATTCTTGCCAGGCTCAGCGAAGCCATGCGCAAGACCTTGCAAAAGCCCGAGCTGATCAAGACCATAGAGCAGCAGGGCGCCGTCGTGGACTTCCAGGAGCCTGCGCAGTTCAGGCAGACGGTGGAGCGCTCCAACCGCGCCTGGTCCCAGCTGATCCGCGACATCGGATTCGAGAAACTTTGAGGAGATCTGCCGTGCATGCACAAGTGACCTTTCCCACCCCGCAGACCGCCGTGCTCACCATCACCGGCGGCGGGCCACTGAACATCCTGGGCACGCCCGTGATCCGCGCGCTGACCGCGCAATTGGCCGAGCTGGCCGAGCGCCCCGATCTGCACTGCCTAGTGCTGCGCGGATCGGGCACGCGCGCCTTCGTGGCAGGGGCCGACATCCGCGAGATGGCGTCGCTCAACGCCGCCTCGGCACGCGCCTTCATCAGCGGGCTGCGCGACCTGTGCAACGCGGTGCGGCATTTCCCCGTGCCGGTAATCGCCCGGTTGCAGGGCCATACGCTGGGCGGCGGGCTGGAGCTGGCCATGGCGGCCGACCTGCGCATTGCGGCCGATGATGCCGTGGTGGGCATGCCCGAGGTCAAGGTCGGCATTCCCTCGGTGATCCACGCGGCCATGATGCCGGCGCAGATCGGTGGCACGCGCGCCAGCTGGCTGCTGCTCACGGGCGAGAACATCGGCGCCCTGCAGGCCGAGCGCTGGGGCCTGCTCAACGAATGCGTGCCCGGCGACCAGCTCGATGCGCGCATCGCGCAAATTGCCGAGGGGCTGGGCGGGATCGGCATCGAGGCACTGCGCCAGCAAAAGCGCCTGCTGCGCCGCTGGGAGGGCATGGGCGTGGACTCGGCCATCACCGACAGCGTGGCCGAGTTCGGCGCGGCCTTCAACACGGGCGAGCCGCAGCACCACATGAATGCCTTCCTGGAACGCAAGCAGGCCAAGGCCCAGCCCCAGCCCTGAACCTAGGCCTTGTCGGCCAGCCCTTTCAGAAAGCTGCGCAGCCGCTGCGCGGTGGGCGTCAGCGGCCGTTCGCTGGAGCGCACCAGCTGCAGCGGGCGCCGTGCCCAGGTTTCCTCCAGCGGCAGGCAGGCCACCGCATGCGCGGTGCCGAGCCTGCGGTAGATGCTGTGCGGAATGATGGCCAGGCCCACGCCCTGCGAGACCAGCCGCACGATGGAGGTGAAATCGTCCACGTGGATGCGGCAGCGCAGCGGCCGGCCATGGCGCTTGGCCAGTTCGCGCAGAAAGGCGTAGTTGCTGCTGGTCAGCGCCATGCCCACGAAGGCATGGGCCAGGGTGTCGAAGAAGCGGCAGGAAGGGCCTTCGCCGTCGTCTTGCCTCTCGCCCGGCTGGGGCACCAGCGGATGGCCGGGCGGGGCGATCACCACCAGGCGGTCCAGCGCAAAGGTCTCGCAGGCCACGGCGCCCGCCATGGGCTCGCCCGCGTAGACGCCCAGGTCGGCCTCGCCCTCGGCCACGCTGGCGGCAATCGTCTCGCTGGTCTGCTCGACCAGGGTCAGGTTCACCTCGGGGAAGGCGGTCAGGAACTCGCCGATGTGCGGGCCGATGAAGCCGTGCAGCGAGGAGCTGTTGGCCGCCAGCGTTGCCTTGCCCTGCAGGCTGCTGCCCAGCAGGGCGGCCTCGGCCTCCATGCCGTCGATGGCGGCGAACACGCCGCGCGCATGCTCGAGCATGGCGTGGCCTTCCTCGGTCAGCCGCATGCCCTTGTGCTCGCGCGTGAACAGCTGGCAGCCCAGGGCCTGCTCCAGGTTGCGCAGGCGCTGGCTGGCGGCCGAGGGCGTCAGGTGCCGCGCCTGGCTGGCACGCGAGAGATTGCCGGCCTGGGCGATGGCCATGAACAGCTTGAGATCGGTCAGGTCGTAGCGCATGCGGGCGTTTCCTAGGGGGCAGGAGGGCCATTATTCCTGCTGGCGCAGGGCTGCAAAGCCCGTGGCGCGCAGCCTTTGAAGGGCGCGGGGATAATCGCTGCCATGACTAAACACCGCGTCGTGGTGGGCCTGTCGGGCGGTGTGGACTCCGCTGTCACGGCCCATCTCCTCAAGCAACAGGGCCATGAAGTGGTCGGCATCTTCATGAAGAACTGGGAAGATGACGACGACAGCGAATACTGCTCGTCCAATGTCGATTTTGTCGATGCCGCCGCCGTGGCCGACGTGGTCGGCATCGAGATCGAGCATGTGAACTTCGCCTCCGAGTACAAGGACCGCGTCTTCGCCGAGTTCCTGCGCGAGTACCAGGCCGGCCGCACGCCCAACCCCGATGTGCTGTGCAATGCCGAGATCAAGTTCAAGGCCTTCCTGGACCACGCCATGCGCCTGGGCGCCGAGAAGATCGCCACGGGCCACTACGCCCGCGTGCGCCAGAACCCCGACACGCAGCTGTTCGAGCTGCTCAAGGGGCTGGACCCGGCCAAGGACCAGAGCTACTTCCTGCACCGCCTCAACCAGGCCCAGCTGTCCAGGTCCATGTTCCCCGTGGGCGAGCTGAAGAAGACCGAGGTGCGCCGCATTGCCGAGGAGATCGGCCTGCCCAACGCGAAGAAGAAGGACTCCACGGGCATCTGCTTCATCGGAGAGCGGCCGTTCCGCGACTTCCTGAACCGCTACATCAGCAAGGAGCCCGGCAACATCCTCGACGACCGCAACCGCAAGCTGGGCAAGCATGTGGGCCTGTCGTTCTACACGCTGGGCCAGCGCTCGGGCCTGGGCATCGGCGGCGTCAAGGAAAAGGGCGCGCCGCGCGGTGGCGGCGACCATGAGCCCTGGTTCGTGGCGCGCAAGGAGCTGGACACCAACACGCTGCGCGTGGTGCAGGGCCATGACCACCCCTGGCTGCTGTCGCAGTCGCTGCTGGCCGACCAGGTCAGCTGGGTGGCCGGCCATGCGCCCGCCGAGGGCAAGGCCTACGGCTCCAAGACGCGCTACCGCCAGCCCGACTCGCCGGCCCTGATCTCGGGCGCCACGCCCGAGGGCTTCCGGCTGGATTTTCCCGAGCCGCAATGGGCCGTCACGCCCGGCCAGTCGGCCGTGCTCTACGACGGCGACGTGTGCCTGGGCGGCGGCATCATCGCGGCGGTGGATCCGCACTGATGCGGCATTGATGCCGGGCAGGATTCGGCCCGGCGCGTTTTGCTATCGTCACGGGGGGCGGCACAACCGCCCCTTTTTCTTTTTCCTTTTGTTCTTCACGACAGCACCACAGGAGACCCCATGGCTTCATCGATTCTTGCGCGCCGGCATTTTCTGGGAGCGGCCCTGGGCGCCGTGGCCACGGCCGGATGCAACGGCGAGGTGTCCTGGGGCGATCCCATCGATCCGCCCGTGACGGACCGCGTCAAGCGTGCGCTCGATCAACTCGATGGCCAGGTGCGCGCGCAGATGCGGCGCACGGGCGTGCCCGGCGTGGCCGTGGCCGTGGTGCATGAGGGGCGCCTGGTCTATGCCCAGGGCATGGGCGTGCGCCGTCTGGGCTCGTCGCTGGCCGTGGATGCGGACACGGTGTTCCAGCTCGCCTCGGTCTCCAAGTCCGTGGGCGCCACCGTGGTGGCGCAGCAGGTGGGTCAGCGCCGCGTGTCCTGGGACACGCGCGTGCAGCAGGGCCTGCCCTGGTGGACGCTGGAGGACGCCGACGCGGCCCAGCGCATCACCGTGGGCGACATGTATGCCCACCGCTCGGGCCTGCCCGGCCAGGCCGGCGATGCGCTGGAGGAGCTGGGCTACAGCCAGCGCCAGATCCTGGAGCGCCTGCGCTACCTGCCGCTGCGGCCCGTGGGCACCCAGTACGCCTACAGCAACTTCGGCCTGACCACGGGCGCCGAGGCCGTGGCCGCCATCGCGGGCCAGTCCTGGGCCGCGCTGTCGCAGCAGGCCGTCTACGGCCCGCTGGGCATGACGCAGACCAGTTCGCTGTTTGCCGATTTCGAGGCGCGCGCCAACCGCGCGGCCGGCCATTTGCGCGTCAACGGCGTGTGGCAGACGGGGCCGGTGCGCCGGCCCGATGCGCAGTCGGCCGCGGGCGGCGTCAGCTCCACGGTGCGCGACATGGCGCGCTGGATGACCATGCTGCTGGACGAGGGCCGCTTCGAGGGCCGCCAGGTGGTCGATGCGCAGGCGCTGCGCACGGCGCTGTCGCCGCAGATGCTGCAGTCGCCGGCCGGCAACGGCGAGCCTGCGCGCTACTACGGCTTCGGCTTCAACGTGGGCGTGTCCGAGGCGGGGCGCACCACCTACAGCCACTCGGGTGCCTTCGGCACGGGCAGCGCGACCAGCTTCACCGTCATGCCCGAGCTCAAGCTGGGCATCGTGGTGCTGACCAACGGCATGCCCATCGGCGTGCCCGAGATCGTGGTCTCGCAGTTCCTGGACCAGGTCGAATGGGGCCGCCAGCGCCAGGACTGGGAGAGCATCTGGACCAAGCGGCTGGCACCCATCATGCAGCCGCATGGCGAGCTGGTAGGCAAGACCCGGCCCCCTTTCCCCCGACCGCCCCGGCCGCTGGGCGCCTATGTGGGCAGCTACGCCAACCGCTTCTACGGGCCGGCCCAGGTCAGCCTGCAGACGGGTGGCGGGGGGCTGCAGGTCAGCCTGGGTTCGCAGCGCATGCTGCTCAGCCACTGGGATGGCGAGGTCTTCAGCTTCGTGCCCGAGGGCGATTCGCCGGGCAGCCTGTCCAAGGCCACGTTCGACGGCAACCAGCTCACGCTGGAGTATTTCGACGATGTGCTGACGCCGGCCGGCGTCAGTGCGGGGATAGGGCGCTTTTCGCGCTGAGGGTGGCCTGCTCCGTGCCGTCGTGCAGGTGATCGCCGGGCACGGGCAGCCAGGCGGCCAGCACGGTGGCGCCGGGTTCTGAATCCATGTCCAGATGGCCGCCCAGGCGCTGCAGGCGCGCCTGCATGCTGCGCAGGCCCACGCCCATGCCGGCCTGCTGCACGGCGGCCACGTCAAAGCCTGCGCCGTCGTCGGTGATGCGCAGCATCAGCCAATGCGGCTCGGGCCACTGCAGCTGCACCTGCACGCACTGGGCGCGGCTGTGCTTGATCACATTGGCCAGCGCCTCCTCCAGCACGCGCGTCAGCGCCAGGCACTGCAGCGCACCGGGCGGCTGCGGCCAGGCGGCCGGCACCTGCCAGTCGGACTGCATGTCCAGCGCGTCGAACAGGCTGGCAAAGCGGTGGCGCAGCGGCGCGATCCAGGCCTGGGGCGTGTCCGGCACGGTGACGGAGACGCTGGTGCCGCTGTCGATCATCTGGCGCAGGTCGTCGCGCAGCAGCTTGAGCACGGACAGGAACTGGCGGTTGTGCATGGGGCCGCCCGCCTGCTCCACCATGGCGATGGAGCGCACCAGGGAGCCGCCCAGGCTGTCGTGCAGGTCGTGCGCCAGCTGCATCCGTTCCTGCAGCCGCGAGTGGCTGAGCGCCAGCGCATGCTCGCGCGCCAGCGTGCCGCCGAGCTCGTCGCAGGCACGCGCCACGCTGTCGGTCAGCTCCTGGTTGAACTGTTCGATGCGGCGCATGCTGAGCACGAACTGCCGGCCCAGCACCATGGACAGGGCCAGCATGGTCAGCGGCGCGGTGTAGGGCATCCAGGGCGTGGCGGGGCCAATCACTTTCTTGAGCGCCAGCATGTCGTGCAGGCCCGCGCACAGGAAGACCAGCAGGCAGGCCGCGTAGACCAGGTGGCCCGGCTCGCGCGTGCGCCAGGCGTGCAGCGGAAAGTGCAGCGACACGGCCACGCAGATGCCGAAGTACACCAGGCCGATGTGCAGCACGCCGTCCACCAGCGACCAGGGCGCGAAGATGGCGGCGGCCATGCCGGCCAGCGTCAGCGCCCACAGCAGCTTTTCCAGCCGGGGCAGGTGCAGCCTGCCGAAGCGCCAGGTGAACAGGCAAAAGCTCTGGCTGAACAGCAAAAAGACCAGCAAATTGCCGCGTGCCACGGCCAGGGTGTCGGGGAAGGGCCAGGCCTCGGTGGCCAGGATATTGGCCAGGAACAGCGCCCAGCAGAAGGCATTGAGCGCGTACCAGCCAAAGGCCTTGCTGGCGAGCCGCTGCAGCCAGGCAAAGGCGAACAGCACGCCCAGCACCAGCGAGACCACGATGTTCATGGCAAACAGCGTGCGCTGGTTCCACCAGGTCTGCTCGTGCCACTGGCGCAGCGCCTCGGGCTCGCCCAGGCGCACCTCGCCCAGGCCCGGCGTCTGCTCGGCCAAGCCGTGCACGCGTATCCACACGCTGTTGGTGCCCGCATGCAGGGCGGATTCGGGCAGCAGCCAAAAGCGCGGCATGTTCCAGCTGCGCGACAGGGGCTCGACCAGGTGCCGGTCGCGCCACAGCAGGTCGCCGTTCACGAAGACCTCGCCGGCCATGACCATGGAGTGCAGGGCCAGCGCCACGGGATCGGCGGCGGCGGCAGCGGTGGCAGAAGCGGCAGCGGGGTGAGGGCAGCCGCGCTGCCAGTCGATGCGGTACCAGGCGGCGCCGCTGTAGCCGGGCCAGCGGTCAAGCCAGTGGTCGGGCAGGGTCACGTTGTGCCAGTCGCGTACCGCGCTGGCGATGGGCGGCGGTCCCTGGCCTGCGGCCTTGGCGGACTGGATGGACAGGATCTGTGGCAGGCAGGCCTGGGCCAAGGCGCAGGTACTGCACAGGAGAAACGCAAGGCCCAGGGCGAGGCCTAGGGCCTGGCCCAGGGCGAGGCGCCGCACCGGGCCGAACCACCGGCGCCACCCGCCCATGGCCGTCAGCCCAGCAATCCGCGCACGCGTGCCGTGTTGACGGCGCGCGTGCGCGAGGACACGGCCAGCTTGCGGTAGATGTGCTTGATGTGGCATTCCACCGTGTAGCGCGACAGGTGCAGCTGCTCGGCGATCTCGCGGTTGGTCAGGCCGTCGGCCACCAGGCGCAGGATCTGGCTTTCGCGCGCGCTCAGCGTGGACTCGGTGCCGCTGCTCTCCGGCGTGGCGGGTGCCGCGCCCTGCAGCTCGGCGATCACGCGGCGCGCGATGAAGGGGTCGATGGGCGCGCCGCCGCGCAGCACGCTGCGGATGGACAGCGACACTTCCAGGTCGTCGCGCTCCTTGAGCACATAGCCGGTGGCGCCTGCGCGCAGCGCCGCGAGGATGGCGTCCTCCGTGCTCCAGGCCGAGATCACCAGGATGCCCACGGCCGGGTCTGCGCTGCGCATCTCGGCGATCAGGTCGATGCCGCTGCCGTCGGGCAGGCCCAGGTCCACCAGGGCCAGGGCCACGGGCTCGGCCAGGCAGGCGCGGGCCTGGGCCAGGGAGCCGGCGAACAGCAGGGCATCGGGCGTGTAGCCCAGCTGGCCCAGCACGGACTGCAGCCGCTGGCGGATCAGCGGCTCGTCCTCCACCACCAGCACCGGGGCCGGAAGCGTGGACTCTGGGACAAGCAGGTGGGCGGGCATGGAAAAGGCGTGCGCAGCGGCGGGCGTAAAAAGGGGCAGGATGGCCGCCCGACTGTGGGCGAAGCCCGCATCTTTGCATATCCCTGAAAACTGGTAATCGCGGGGGCGCGCGCCGCTGCTCCGTCCATAATTCCGGCCCGGGCCGCACGGGCGGACCCTGGCAACGACACCTACCGAAAGGACGCCGCCGCATGGCACGCGTACGTGACCCTGCTGGCTACGATGGCCAGCGTGAAATGATCCTCTCCCACGCCGCCCAGCTGTTCGCGCAGCGCGGCTATGCGGGCACCTCCATGAACGAGGTGGCTGCGGCCTGCGGCGTCTCCAAGGCCACGCTCTACCACTATGTGATCGACAAGCACGACCTGGCCGTGCGCATTGCCGAAGAGCATGTGCTGCGCCTCGAAGCCCTGGTCAACGACACCCTGCAGGCCCATGCCGATCCCGAGCAGCGCCTGCATGCACTGATCCGCGGCTTCGGCCAGGAGTACGCCCAGGCCCAGAATGCCCACCGCGTGCTGACCGAGGACGTGCGTTTCCTGCGCGAGGAAGACCAGCAGCGCATCCTGGACGTGGAGCGCCGCGTGGTCGCCGCCTTTGCGCAGACCATTGCCCAGGTGCGCGGCGAGCCCGCCGACAGCGCCCTGGGCAAGCCCCTGGCCATGCTGCTGTTCGGCATGATCAACTGGACCTTCACTTGGCTCAAGCCGGGCGGCACGCTGGACCATGACGCCATAGGCACCATGGTGTCCCAGCTGTTCTTCGGCGGCGTGCGCGCGGTCAGCGTGCCTGACGGCAAGAAGCCGCGCAAGGCCCGCCAGGCCTAGGCTCGGCCCGGTCCCTCACCACCTGCGCTGCACGACCACGAAGCGGTCGGCCACGAAGGCCAGCGTGGTGTAGCTGGCATTGGCCGCGGGATTGCCGCCCGTGGCATGGAAGTCCGAGAAGCCTGCCGACTGGTTGACCATCACGCCCTGCGTGAGGTTGATGGACAGGGCCACGCGCGAGCGCAGCGCCGAGGCCGCCACGGCATCGACAAAGGCCGCATCCGTGGAGTACAGGCCCAGGGTCATCGCGCCATGCGCGCGCACGCTGCGCTCGGCCAGCTCGCGCGCGGCCTGGGCCGAGGGCACGGCCACCAGGTAGGAGACCGGGCCGAAGCATTCGCGCTCGTAGATGGCAGCGTCCGCCACGTCCAGCGCACGCAGCGCGGGCGTGCGCACCTCGGCCTGCGGGTACTCGGGATGGGTGAGCTTTTGCGAGGCGCGCACGGCGCGGCCCACGGTGGCCGCCTGTTCCACGCGCTCCACGGTCTGCGCAGAGCCTATGGCGCCCAGCACGGTGAAGGCCACCTTGGGATCGGCCAGCAACTGGTCGATGGCGGCGGCCAGATCGGCGCCGACCTGCTCGAAGCTCTTGTGGCCCTGGTCAGTCTCTATGCCGCCGGCCGGAATCAGCAGGTTCTGCGTGGTGGTGCACATCTGGCCGCTGTACAGCGACAGTGACAGGGCCAGATTGCGCAGCATGCCTGCGTAGTCATCGGTGGACTCGATCACCACCAGGTTCACGCCGGCCATCTCGGCGTACAGGCGTGCCTGCGGCGCGTTGGACTGCAGCCACTGGCCGAAGGCATTGCCGCCGGTGAAGTCGATGGAGGCCACGGCCGCATGCGTGGCCAGGGCCTGGGTCAATTCGGGCTTGTCGCTCACGGCCAGGGTCACGAGGTTGGGGTCCAGGCCCTGCTCGGTCAGCACATCGCGCAGCACGCTCACGGTGAGAGCGGCCGGCAGCACGGCGTTGGGGTGGGGCTTGACGATCACGGGGTTGCCCGTGGCCAGCGCGGCGAACAGGCCCGGGTAGGTGTTCCAGGTCGGGAAGGTGGCGCAGCCGATGACCAGGGCCACGCCACGCCCCACGATCTCGAAGCGCTTGTGCAGCACGGCGGGCGCATGCTTGCCCTGGGGCTTTTCCCAGACGGCCTCGGCAGGCACGTCGGCCATGGCCTTCCAGGCCACGGCAATGGCTTCCAGGGCGCGGTCCTGCGCATGGGGGCCGCCGGCCTGGAAGGCCATCATCGCGCCCTGGCCCGTGGTCAGCATCACCGCATGCGCGATCTCGAAGCTGCGCTGGTGGATGCGCGTCAGCGCCTCCAGCAGCACGCCGGTGCGGCCCTGGGGTCCCAGCGCCTGCCACGCAGGCTCGGCCGCCTGGGCCGCGTCCACCAGCGCCTGGGCATCGCACTCGGGGTAGCGGATGTCCAGGGCCACGCCATAGGGCGATTGCTCGGTGGCCACGCGGGCGAGTTCACCGGGCTGCTGCAGCGGATAGTCCTTGCCGAACAGCGCCTGCACGGCGGCATGGCCCTGGGCCTGGGCAGTCTCGCCATACACCTTGGGCGAGGGCGCCTCGGGGAAGGGCGACCAGTGGCCCCGGCGGGACAGGGCCTGCAGGGCGTCGTCGAGCAGGGGGCGGTGGCGTTCGTAGAGGGCGTGGGCGGGCATGGGATGTCTCCTGGGTTGGAATGTGGCGTCGCTATCAGGGTTAGTACCGGACAACAAGCCTTGTTGCTCAAGAAAGCTGCATCTTATAATCCTACCGTCCGGTCGGTCAATTATTCTGAACCCCTTGCCTCACGACGCCAGAACCCCGATGAACAAAGACCTGCGCCCCGCCCCCGGCGACCTCGACGCCATCGAAACCGCCAGCCGCGACGAGATCGCCTCGCTGCAGCTGCTGCGCCTGCGCTGGTCGCTGCAGCATGCCTACGACAACGTGCCGCACTACCGCCGCGCCTTCGACGAGAAGGGCGTGCATCCGTCCGACCTGCGCACGCTGTCCGACCTGGCCCGCTTTCCCTTCACCACCAAGAAGGACCTGCGCGAGAACTACCCGTTCGGCATGTTCGCCGTGCCGCGCCAGAAGGTGGCGCGCGTGCATGCCTCCTCGGGCACCACGGGCAAGCCCACGGT
>NZ_LFJT01000038.1:0-59588 GCF_001682645.1 Delftia sp. JD2 | reverse complement strand
GCAGCAGGCTCAGCCGCCGCAGCCGGGGGCGTGGCTGCGGGCTTGGCGCCAAGATTGATGCGGGGGGCGCTCAGTCGCTTGGTGATGTCGCTGTGGCCGCAGACGGGGCACAGCACCAGCTGGCGCTGCAGCTGGCCCTGGAAATCATCTTCCGAGGCGAACCAGCCCTCGAACAGATGGCCGTGCGGGCAATGCAGGTCGAGCACTTTCATCACGCACCCCCACCCATGAGACAACCGGCACCGCAGCCTCAGCCGCGGCGGTGAATCAGGAAACGATAGACGAAACCGGGGAAGGCCAGCGTCAGGAACAACGCTCCCGTGACGGCATAGAACTCCCAGCCCTGGGGCGCGATCTGCCCCACGCGGCGCTCCAGCAGCAGCGCCACGCCGCCGACGATGAAGTACAGCAGCACCATCTCCAGCAGGCACATGGCCAGCGGCTTGCGCTGGGCGCGCAGCGGCCCCAGCTGCAGCCAGCGGGCATTGAAGAAAGGCAAATTGGCTGCCACAAGGGCAGCCAATATCACGAGCCAGATCGAAGCGGTTTGCGACAAGCCGATGTCCTCACCGCGGAGCCCTGCGTGCAGGGCCCCGCATCGGGAAAGTGGATCAGGAAGCCAGGGCGCGCACGACGGCGTCGGCGCACAGGGCCATCAGGCCACCCGGCAGAAGGCCCAGCCCCAGCACCAGGGCGCCGTTGAGGGTCAGCACCACGCGCACGTCCAGCGAAGCGGAAACGCTGGTGGCGGTGATGGGTTCGTCAAAGTACATGACCTTGACGACGCGCAGGTAGTAGAAGGCGCCGATCAGCGACATGACCACGGCAAACACGGCCAGCGCGATGTACAGGCTGTGGCCCGATGCCACGAGCGCCTGCAGCACCGACAGCTTGGCGTAGAAGCCCACCAGGGGGGGGATACCGGCCATGGAGAACAGGCAGATCGCCATCACGCCGGCATACAGCGGGCTGCGCTGGTTGAGGCCGGCAAAGTCGGCGACCTCTTCACTCTCGAAGCCTTCGCGGGCCAGCAGCTGGATCACGCCGAAGGCGGCCAGCGTGGTCAGCACGTAGGTCACCACGTAGAACATGGCCGAGCTGTAGGCGTTCTCGATGGTGGCCGGATCGACCTTGCCATCCACCACACCCGACATCAGGCCCAGCAGCACGAAGCCCATCTGCGAGATGGTCGAGTAGGCCAGCATGCGCTTGAGGTTGGTCTGCTGCAGGCCGGCCAGGTTGCCGACCAGCAGCGAGGCGATGGCAAGCACCGCCAGCATCTGCTGCCAGTCGATGGCCAGCGGCAGCAGGCCGTCCACCAGCAGGCGGATGACGATGGCGAAGGCGGCCAGCTTGGGCGCGCCACCGATCATGGTGGTGATGGCCGTGGGAGCGCCCTGGTAGACGTCGGGAACCCACATGTGGAAGGGAACCACGCCCAGCTTGAAGGCCAGGCCGGAGACCACGAAGACCAGGCCGAACACCAGCACCTGGTGCTTGATCTCGCCCGAGTTGATGGCCTTGAAGACCTGGCCGATGTCCAGCGAGCCGGTCGCACCGTAGAGCATGGACATGCCGTACAGCAGGAAGCCGCTGGCCATGGCGCCGAGCACGAAGTACTTCATCGCGGCCTCGACCGACGCCGTGTGGTCGCGGCGCAGGGCCACCAGGGCGTAGCTGGACAGCGTCAGCAGCTCCAGGCCCAGGTAGATGACCAGGAAGTTGTTGCCCGAGATCATGATGAACATGCCCAGCAGCGCGAGCATGGCCAGCGTGAACAGCTCGCCGCCGCGCAGCATGTCGCGGTCGGCGGCGTAGGGGCGGCCGTAGACCAGGGTGACCATCATGGCCACGGTGGCGAAGCACTTGAGCCAGTTGCCCATGGCGTCGGAGACCACCATGTTGCCCCAGCCATAGAACGTGTTGCCACTGGAGGCGTACATGCCTTGCAGCACGGCCACCACGCCCAGGGTCAGCAGCGTCAGAACATAGGTGCCCGTGCGGCGCGGGCTTTTGACGCCCAGGTCCACCAGGGCGATCACGCAGGCCATGACCAGGAGAAGGATCTCCGGATAGATGGCCAGCCAGCTGATGTTGTCAATCATCTCGATTCTCTCGTTTCAGTCTGGTCACTGCAGCTTGCTCATGGCCACATGCTTGAGCAGCTCGGCCACGGACACATCCATCACGTCAGTGAAGGGCTTGGGATACAGACCCATGTACAGCACGGCGATGGCCAGCAGACCCAGCACCAGGAACTCGCGGTTGCCGATGTCGGTCAGGCCGCGCACATTGTCGTTGGTGACCGGACCCAGGTAGACGCGCTTGTACATCCACAGGGTGTAGGCGGCGCCAAAGATCAGCGCCGTGGCAGCGCCCAGGCCGATCCAGAAGTTGTACTGGACGGCACCCAGGATCACCATCCACTCGCCCACGAAGCCGGCCGTTGCGGGCAGGCCGCAGTTGGCCATGGCGAACAGCAGTGCGAAGGCCGCGAACTTGGGCATGGTGTTGACCACGCCGCCGTAGGAGGCGATTTCACGCGAGTGCACGCGGTCATAGAGCACGCCGATGCACAGGAACATCGCGCCCGACACGAAGCCGTGGGCAATCATCTGCACGATGCCGCCGGCAACGCCCAGCGGGTTGAAGATGAAGAAGCCCAGGGTCACGAAGCCCATGTGGGCCACGGACGAGTAGGCCACCAGCTTCTTCATGTCCTTTTGCACCAGGGCGACCACGCCCACGTAGATCACGGCGACCAGCGACAGCGCGATGACCAGCCAGGCCCACTTGTGCGATGCATCAGGGGCGATGGGCATGGAAAAGCGCAGGAAACCGTAGGCACCGAGCTTGAGCATGATGGCGGCCAGCACGGCGGAACCGCCGGTGGGCGCTTCCACGTGCACGTCGGGCAGCCAGGTGTGCACCGGCCACATCGGCACCTTCACGGCGAAGGCCGCGAAGAAGGCGAAGAAGATCAGCGTCTGGGCCGTCATGGACAGCGGCAGCTTGTGCCAGTCGAGGATCTCGAAGCTGCCACCGGACTGGGTGTACAGATAGATGATCGCGATCAGGGTCAGCAGCGAACCCATCAGCGTGTACAGGAAGAACTTGAAGGCCGCGTAGATGCGGTTGGGTCCGCCCCAGATACCGATGATCAGGTACATCGGGATCAGCGTGGCTTCGAAGAACACGTAGAACAGCAGGCCGTCCAGTGCGCTGAACACGCCGACCATCAGGCCGGACAGGATCAGGAACGCGCCCATGTACTGGTTCACGCGCTCGGTGATGTTCTCCCACGACGCGATCACGACGATCACGGTGATGAAGGCCGTCAGCGGCACGAACCAGAACGAGATGCCATCCACGCCCAGGTGGTAGTAGATGTTGAAGCGCTCGATCCACAGCGCCTTCTCCACGAACTGCATCGCAGCCGTGCTGTTGTCGAACTGCTGGATCAGCGGCAGCGTGACCGCCAGGCCGGCCAGGGCGCCGACCAGGGCCAGCCAGCGCACTGCCTTGACCTGATCCTCGCGGCCCAGGGCCAGCAGGAGGGCGCCGAATGCGATCGGCACCCAGATTGAAAGACTCAACCAATGCATTTTTGTTCTTCCTCTACTACTTGTTGAGCCACACGAAATACGTCATGAGAGCGAACACGCCCAGCAGCATGACCAACGCGTAGTGATAGAGATAGCCCGACTGCAGCTTGCGCACCCACTGGCCGATGCGGCCGATGAGCTTCCACGAACCGTTGACGATGGCGCCATCGATGATGGCCTGGTCGCCGACCTTCCAGAAGAAGCTGCCGAAGGCGCGAGCACCACGGGCGAAGATGTTTTCGTAGACCCAGTCCACGCCGTACTTGCCTTCCAGTGCCTGGTAGACACCGATCTTCTGCATGGCCGACTTGATGGCCGCAGGGACTTCGGGCTTGACCATGTAGAACAGGTAGGAGACGACGACGCCTGCCAGTGCCAGCCAGAACGGCGCGGCCGTGAAGCCGTGCAGTGCCATGGGCACCCAGCCGTGGATCTTCTCGGCCAGTTCGGCCATGGCGCCGTGCTTTGCGCCATCGACGTGGATCACGCCCTTGAAGAAGTCACCGAACAGCATGGGCATCAGCGCGATGGCACCGATCACCACCGAGGGGATGGCCAGCAGCATCAGCGGACCGGTCACGACCAGGGGCGACTCGTGCGGCTTGGCATCGTGGCCATGGCCGTGGTGGTCGTCATGGGCATGATGGTCATCGTGGTGCGCGTCCGGGTTCTGGTCGTAGCGCTCCTTGCCGTGGAAGACGATGAAGTACAGGCGGAAGGAGTAGAAGGCCGTGATGAACACGCCGGCCAGCACCGCGAAGTTCGCGAAGCCTGCGCCCGGCAGGTTCGTGGCGTGCACGGCTTCGATGATGGCGTCCTTCGAGTAGAAGCCCGAGAAGAACGGCGTACCGATCAGCGCCAGGTTGCCCAGCAGGAAGGTGATCCAGGTGATGGGCATGTACTTGCGCACGCCGCCCATCCAACGGATGTCCTGGTTGTGGTGCATGCCCATGATCACCGAGCCGGCGCCAAGGAACAGCAGGGCCTTGAAGAAGGCGTGGGTCATCAGGTGGAACACGGCCACCGAGTAGGCGGAGGCACCCAGGGCCACGGTCATGTAGCCCAGCTGCGACAGCGTGGAGTACGCGATCACGCGCTTGATGTCGTTCTGGATGATGCCCAGCACGCCCATGAACAGCGCCGTGATGGAGCCGATCACCAGGATGAAGCTCAGTGCCGTGTCCGACAGCTCGTACAGCGGCGACATGCGCGAGACCATGAAGATGCCGGCCGTCACCATGGTGGCGGCGTGGATCAGTGCCGAGATGGGGGTCGGGCCTTCCATCGAATCGGGCAGCCAGGCGTGCAGCGGGAACTGTGCCGACTTGCCCATGGCGCCGATGAACAGGCAGATGGCCGTCACCGTCACCAGCAGCCAGCCGGTGCCCGGCAGCAGGGTGTTCTGGATCTCGGGCAGCTTGGCGAAGATTTCGCCGTAGTTCATGGTGCCGGTGTAGGCAGCGATCAGGCCGATGCCCAGGATGAAGCCGAAGTCACCCACACGGTTGACCAGGAAGGCCTTCATGTTGGCGAAGATGGCCGTGGGCTTGTTGTAGTAGAAGCCGATCAGCAGGTAGGACACCAGGCCCACGGCTTCCCAGCCGAAGAACAGCTGCAGCAGGTTGTTGCTCATGACGAGCATCAACATGGAGAACGTGAACAGCGAGATGTAGGAGAAGAAACGGTTGTAGCCGTCATCTTCTTGCATGTAGCCGATGGTGTAGATGTGCACCATCAGCGACACGAAGGTCACCACGCACATCATCATGGCCGTGATGCTGTCGATCAGGAAACCGACCTCCATCTTCAGGCCGCCGATTTCCATCCAGGTGTAGATGGACTGGTCGAAACGCGCGCCGTCGAAGATCACGCTGTTGAACGTGATGGCCGACAGGATGAAGGCGATCAGCACGCCCGCAATGGTGAGGGTATGGCTGCCGCCGCGACCGATCTTGTTGCCGCCGAAGGCCGTGCCCCAGATGCCCGCGAGCACGGAGCCCGCCAGCGGTGCCAGCGGCACCGCCAGGAGCATGGATGCAGAGAGTGTTTGACTCATTCTTAAGAACCTTGCAAGTTACGGCGGACTCAACCCTTGAGGGAGTTGAGATCTTCCGCATTGATGCTGGTCTTGTTGCGGAACAGAAGCACCAGGATCGCCAGACCGATGGCCGACTCGGCGGCTGCCACTGTCAGGATGAAGAACACGAACACCTGGCCGTGCATGTCACCCAGATAGCTGGAGAACGCCACGAAGTTGGTGTTGACGGCCAGGAGCATCAGCTCGATGGCCATCAGCAGCACGATCAGGTTCTTGCGGTTCAGAAAAATGCCAACGACGGAGAGCGCGAACAGCATGGCGCCCAGCGTCAAATAATGGCCCAAAGTCAACGTCATGCTTTTGTCTCCACGGCGGGGGTTGCCTCGGCGGCCGGTGCCTGCGGCGCCTGGGTGACCGGCACCTTGACCAGCTCGAGGCGATCCTTTGCGCGCACGCGGATCTGCTGGGCCGGGTTCACTGCCTTGCTGTCCTTGCGCTTGCGCAGGGTCAGGGCGATGGCGGCAATCATGGCCACCAGCAGGATCACGGCAGCGATCTCGACGGGGTACAGGTATTCGGTGTACAGCAGCTTGCCCAGGGCCTGGGTGTTGGAGTACTGCACGGTCTGGCCGGCAGCGTTGACCGTGGCCGCAATGGCCTTGGGCTCCTCGACGCCGCTGAAGCCGCCCATCAGCACCATGCCCATTTCAAAGGCAATCAGTGCGCCGATCAGGGCAGCGAAGGGGAAATGCTTCCAGAACCCCTGGCGCACGGCGTCGATGCGGATGTCCAGCATCATCACCACGAACAGGAACAGCACCATCACGGCGCCCAGGTAGACCAGCACCAGGGTCACGCCCAGGAACTCGGCCTTGAGCAGAAGCCAGATGCCGGCAGCCTGCGAGAAGGCCAGGATCAGGTTGAGCACGGCATGCACGGGGTTGCGTGCCGTGACGACCCGGAAGGCTGCAAACAGCAGCACGACCGAGAACAGATAGAAGAAACCAGTTTTGGCGTCCATGGATCGAATCTTTTCAAGTGATCAAGGAGCCGCTTCAGCGGTACTTGGCGTCCGCAGCCTTGGCGGCGGCAATCTCGGGTTCGTAGCGATCGCCAACGGCCAGCAGCATGTCCTTGGTGAAGTACAGGTCGCCGCGCTTTTCTCCGTGGTATTCGAAGATATGCGTCTCGACGATCGAGTCCACCGGGCAGCTTTCCTCGCAGAAGCCGCAGAAGATGCACTTGGTCAGGTCGATGTCGTAGCGCGTGGTGCGGCGCGAGCCGTCGTCACGCACATCGGACTCGATGGTGATGGCCATGGCCGGGCACACCGCCTCGCACAGCTTGCAGGCAATGCAGCGCTCTTCGCCGTTGTCATAACGGCGCAGGGCGTGCAGTCCGCGAAAACGCGGCGACAGGGGTGTCTTTTCCTCGGGGAACTGCACCGTGACCTTGCGGCGGAAGGTGTAGCGGCCAGTCAGGGCCATGCCCTTGGCCAGTTCCCAGAGCATGAAGCTCTTGAGGAAATCTTTGATCGAAAATGGGGTAGCAGCAACCGCAGACATTCTTGCTCCGCTCAGTTCCAGATGTTCCAAGGCGAGTGCATCCAGCCACCCACGACGACCAGCCACACCAGGGTGACGGGAATGAAGATCTTCCAGCCCAGACGCATGATCTGGTCATAGCGAAAGCGCGGGAAGGTGGCACGGATCCAGATGAACATGGACACGACCAGGAAAGTCTTCGCCGCCAGCCAGATCCATCCGGGGATGAACGACAGGAAGTCGAACGGAGGCAGCCAGCCGCCCAGGAACATCACCACGGCCAGAATGGACACCAGCCACATGCTGGCGTATTCGGCCAGGAAGAAGATGGCAAAGCCCATGCCCGAGTACTCGACCATGTGGCCGGCCACGATTTCGGCTTCGCCTTCGACCACGTCGAAGGGGTGGCGGTTGGTCTCGGCCACGGCCGAGATCAGGTACACCACGAAGATCGGCAGCAGCGGCAGCCAGTTCCACGACAGGACGCTGACACCCATGCTGGCGAATTGGCCCTGGCCCTGGCTCAGCACGATCTGCGTCAGATTCATGCTGCCCGTGACCATGATCACCACCAGGAAGCAGAAGCCCAGCGCGATTTCATAGCTGACCATCTGTGCCGAGGCACGCAGCGCGCCCAGGAAGGCGTACTTGGAGTTGGAGGCCCAGCCCGCAATGATCACGCCATAGACTTCGATGGACGTGATGGCCATGATCAGCAGCAGGCCGGCATTGACGTTGGCCAGGGCCACGTCGGGACCGAAGGGGATCGCCACCCATGCCGCCAGGGCGGGCATGATGGCCATCACCGGGCCCACGTAGAACAGGCCCTTGGCAGCAGCCGTGGGCTGGATCAGTTCCTTGGTCAGCAGCTTCAGGCCGTCGGCCAGAGGCTGCAGCAGACCGAAGGGACCCACGCGGTTGGGACCCATGCGAACCTGCATGAAGCCCAGCAGCTTGCGCTCCCACAGCGTCAGGTAGGCCACGGCGCCCATCAGCGGGGCGACGATGGCAACGATGCCCAGCAGGATCCAGAGCACGGGCCAAGCCACGTCGGTCCACCAGGGTGCGGCGATCAGGCCGGCACCGGCCGTCTTGAGTGCGTCTATCATGCGGCGCCTCCCTCACGAGCCTGACGTGCATCTGCCGTCAGTTGCAGCGATGTCGCGCGGCGCACGATGCTGTCGAGCTGATAAATGCTGGCCACCACGGGCGCGGCATGGCCGGCACCGTTGGCGATGGAATTCACGGCAGGAGCACCGTTGCCCAGCAGGTTGGCCGGCACGCTGGTGGCAGCGGCCGTGGCGGCTGCGAGCACGTCCTGCGACGTCTCGTAGTCCACGCCCTGCACGCCCAGCAGGTTGGCCAGCACGCGCAGCACCTTCCAGCCCGGACGGGCTTCGGCCAGCGGCTTGACCACGGCGTGGAAGCTCTGCAGGCGGCCTTCGGCGTTGACGAAGCTGCCCGAGGTTTCCGTGAACGGGGCGATGGGCAGCAGCACGTCGCTGAATTCCATGTTGGCCTTGAAGGGGCTCAGGGTCACGACCATCTCGGCCTTGCCCAGTGCCTCTGCGGCGCGGGCGCCGGCAGCGGAGTCGAACACGGGTTCGTTGTTCAGCAGCAGCACGGCCTTGAGGCCGCCGGCCAGCATCTGGCCTGCGTTCAGGCCCGAAGCGGCAGGCTGTGCGCCCACCCACTGTGCGCCCACCGTGTTGGCGGCTTCGGTCAGGTAGCCGACCGAGGCGCCGGTCTGCTCGGCAATCCAGTTGGCCAGCGACAGCAGGGTCGATGCCTGTGCGTGGTGCGCAGCGGCATTGCCCAGCAAGATGGCCTTGCGCTCGCCGCGCAGCAGCGCGGCGGCGATGGCCTGGGCCTCGGCATGCACGTCGGCGGCGGCCACGGGAGCGGCAACGCCCTTTTCCTGCGCCACGGCGGCGGCCACATCGGCCAGCGCCTGGGCCCAGTCCGGGGCGGCCACGATGGACGCCGTCACCGGCATGGCCCAGTCGTAGACACGCTCATTGATGGCGAGCACGGCGCAGCCCTGCTTGGCCGCCTGGCGGATGCGCTGCGCGAACAGCGGATGGTCCTTGCGCAGGTTGGAGCCCAGCACCAGGACGCCTTGCAGCTTGGACAGCGACGCGATGGGCGTGCCCAGCCACTGCACGCCCTGGGCGGCGGTGAACTCGGCATTGCGCAGGCGGTAGTCGATGTTTTCGCTACCCAGGCCGCGCACCAGCTTGCCGGCCAGGTACAGCTCTTCCAGCGTGCTGTGCGGGCTGACCAGCGAACCGATGGCGGAGGCGCCATGGTCGTTCTTGATCTGGCGCAGGCCGTTGGCCACGTATTCGAGGGCGGTCTGCCAATCGACTTCCTTCCACTCGCCGCCTTGCTTGAGCATGGGGCGGGTCAGGCGCTCGTCGCTGTTCAGGGCTTCGTAGGAGAAGCGATCGCGGTCGGCGATCCAGCACTCGTTGACCTCTTCGTTCTCGAAGGGCACGACGCGCAGAACCTTGTGGTTCTTGACCTGGACGATGAGGTTGGCACCCGTGGAATCATGGGGCGAGACCGACTTGCGGCGCGACAGCTCCCAGGTGCGGGCGCTGTAGCGGAAGGGCTTGCTGGTCAACGCGCCCACGGGGCAGATGTCGATCATGTTGCCCGACAGCTCGGAGTCCACCGTATCGCCCACCACCGTGGTGATCTCGGAGTGCTCGCCGCGGTTGATCATGCCCAGCTCCATCACGCCGGACACTTCCTGTCCGAAGCGCACGCAGCGGGTGCAGTGGATGCAGCGGCTCATCTCCTGCATGGAGATCAGCGGGCCCACGTCCTTGTGGAAGACCACGCGCTTTTCTTCCTCGTAGCGCGAGGCGGAGCTGCCGTAGCCCACGGCCAGATCCTGCAGCTGGCATTCGCCGCCCTGGTCGCAGATCGGGCAGTCCAGCGGGTGATTGATGAGCAGGAACTCCATCACCGACTGCTGTGCCTTGATCGCCTTCTCGCTCTTGGTGCGCACGATCATGCCCTGCGTCACGGGCGTGGCGCAGGCGGGCATGGGCTTGGGGGCTTTTTCCACATCCACCAGGCACATGCGGCAGTTGGCGGCGATGGAAAGTTTCTTGTGATAGCAGAAATGCGGGATGTAGGTGCCTGCCTTCTCGGCTGCATGCATGACCATGCAGCCTTCGGCGACCTCCACCTTTTTTCCGTCCAGTTCAATTTCAACCATATGCTTTTCTCGCGATCAGGCGGCGTGGACCGTCTGCTTGGAAGCGTTCTGGATCTTCGCTTCAAACTCGTGGCGGAAGTGCTTGATCATGGCGCGCACAGGCATCGCTGCCGCATCGCCCAGCGCACAGATCGTGCGCCCCATGATGTTCACGGACACCGAGTCCAACAGCTCGATGTCTTCAGGACGGCCTTCGCCGTGCTCGATTCGGTTGACCACGCGCCACAGCCAGCCCGTGCCTTCGCGGCAAGGGGTGCACTGGCCGCAGGACTCGTGCTGGTAGAAGTAGGACAGGCGCAGCAGGCTCTCGACCATGTCGCGCGAGTCGTCCATCACGATCACGGCGCCCGAGCCCAGCATGGAGCCGGCCTTGGCGATGGAATCGTAGTCCATCGTGCATTCCATGATGATGTCAGCCGGCAGCACGGGCGAGGACGATCCACCGGGGATCACCGCCTTGAGCTTGCGGCCCGTGCGCACGCCGCCGGCCAGCTCCAGCAGCTTGCTGAAGGGCGTGCCCAGCGGCACTTCGTAGTTGCCGGGCAGGTTCACGTCACCGCTGACCGAGAAGATCTTGGTGCCGCCGTTGTTGGGCTTGCCGCACTCCAGGTACGCAGCGCCGCCGTTGCGGATGATCCAGGGAACGGCCGCAAAGGTTTCGGTGTTGTTGATCGTGGTCGGCTTGCCGTACAGGCCGAAGCTGGCCGGGAACGGCGGCTTGAAGCGCGGCTGGCCCTTCTTGCCTTCCAGCGACTCCAGCAGCGCCGTCTCTTCGCCGCAGATGTAGGCGCCGAAGCCATGGTGCGCGTGCAGCTGGAAGCTGAAGCTGCTGCCCATGATGTTGTCACCCAGGTAGCCGGCAGCGCGGGCTTCCTCCAGCGCGGCCTCGAAGCGCTCATAGGCTTCGAAGATTTCGCCGTGGATGTAGTTGTAGCCCAGGGAGATGCCCATCGCGTAGGCGGCGATGATCATGCCCTCGATCACGATGTGCGGGTTGTGCACCAGGATGTCGCGGTCCTTGCAGGTGCCCGGCTCGCCTTCGTCCGAGTTGCAGACCAGGTGCTTCTGGCCAGGGAACTGGCGGGGCATGAAGCTCCACTTCAGGCCCGTGGGGAAACCTGCGCCGCCGCGGCCGCGCAGGCCCGATTCCTTGACGGTGGCGATCACCTGGTCCTGGGTCAGGCCTTCGCTGCCATCCTTGCCCAGGATCTTGCGCAGCGCCTGATAGCCGCCGCGTGCCTCGTAGTCCTTGATGGACCAGTTGGCGCCGGTCAGGTCGGCGTAGATCTGCGGATTGATGTGGCGGTCGTGAAAGCAGGTTTCGCTGCCCGAAGAGGCAAACTTGGCCAGGACCGATTGTGCGGCGGCGTTCATGCCTTGCCCTCCGCGGCGCGCAGGCCGTCGATCAATTCGTCGAGCTTCTCGTTGCTCATGAAGCTGCACATGCAGCGGTCGTTCACCAGCATCACCGGCGAATCCGCGCAGGCGCCCAGGCACTCGGACTGCTGCAGCGTGAACATGCCGTCAGGCGTGGTCTCGCCCATCTTGATGCCCAGGCGGGATTCCAGATGGTGCAGCGCCTTGTAGCCGTCGCGCAGCTGGCAAGGCAGGTTGGTGCAGACGTTCAGCTTGTACGTGCCCGTGGGGCGCTGGTTGTACATGTTGTAGAACGTGGTGACTTCATGCACCGCGATCTCGGCCATGCCCAGGAACTCGGCAATCACGGCCTCGCTCTCGGCGCTGACCCAGCCCTGCTCCTGCTGCACGATGGACAGGCAGGCCATCACGGCAGACTGCTTCTGGTCGGCCGGGTACTTGGCCACCTCGCGCGCAAAGCGCTCCTTGGTCGCTTCGGTAATCATCGGTCAACGTCTCCAAACACGATGTCCAGGGTACTCAGCACCATCACGGCGTCGGCCAGCATGTGGCCTCGGCACATTTCGTCCATGGCGGACAGATTGGCGAATCCCGGCGGACGGATCTTCAGGCGGTAGGGCTTGTTGGCCCCATCGCTCACGATGTAGATGCCGAACTCCCCCTTGGGGTGTTCGATGGCCGCGTAAGCCTCGCCTTCGGGCACGCGGAAACCTTCGGTGAAGAGCTTGAAGTGGTGGATCAGCTCTTCCATGTTGGACTTCATGCCTTCGCGCGGCGGCGGGGCAATCTTGTGGTTGTCCACGATCACCGGGCCCGGGTTGGCACGCAGCCAGTCCACGCACTGCTTGATGATGCGGTTGGACTGGCGCATTTCGGCCACGCGCACCAGGTAGCGGTCGTAGCAGTCGCCGGTCTTGCCCACGGGCACGTCGAAGTCCATGCGGTCATAGACCTCATAGGGTTGCGACTTGCGCATGTCCCAGGCCACGCCGGAGGCACGCAGCATCGGGCCGGTCAGGCCCAGGTTCATGGCACGCTCGGCCGTCACCACGCCGATGTCCACGTTGCGCTGCTTCCAGATGCGGTTGTCGGTCAGCAGGGTCTCGTACTCGTCCGCGCACTTGGGGAAGCGCTGCGTGAAGTCGTCGATGAAGTCCAGCAACGAGCCGTGGCGGTTGCGGTTCATGATCTCGACCGAGCGCGCATTGCGCACCTTGCTGGCCTTGTACTGCGGC
Organism: Delftia sp. JD2; assembly: GCF_001682645.1. Classification (NCBI taxonomy): domain Bacteria; kingdom Pseudomonadati; phylum Pseudomonadota; class Betaproteobacteria; order Burkholderiales; family Comamonadaceae; genus Delftia; species Delftia sp. JD2. Next base: position 46,560 of record NZ_LFJT01000038.1, on the reverse strand, counting down.
ATGGTGTCGGGCAGGTCGCGGTAGACGCCGCCCGGACGGAAATAGGCCGCGTGCATGCGCGCGCCCGAAACCGCCTCGTACATGTCCATGAGGTCTTCGCGCTCACGGAAGGTGTAGATCAGCGTCGTGGAGCTGCCCGCATCGTTGCCACTGGAGCCCAGCCACATCAGGTGATTCATGATGCGGGTGATCTCCGAATACATCACGCGGATGTACTGGGCGCGGATGGGCACCTCGATGCCCAGCAGCTTCTCGATGGCCAGGCAGTAGGCGTGCTCGTTGCACATCATGGACACGTAGTCCAGCCGGTCCATATAGGGCAGCGACTGGATGTAGGTCTTGCTCTCTGCCAGTTTTTCTGTCGCACGGTGCAGCAGACCGATGTGCGGGTCTGCGCGCTGCACCACTTCACCGTCGAGCTCCAGCACCAGGCGCAGCACGCCGTGCGCTGCCGGGTGCTGCGGACCAAAGTTCAGGGAATAGTTCTTGATTTCAGCCATGGTCGTCCATCAAAAAGGCGCCTGGAGCGCCTTCAGTGCAGGCCCCCGTAGTTGTCTTCGCGGATGATCCGCGGCGTGATCTCGCGGGGCTCGATGGTGACCGGCTGGTACACCACGCGCTGTTGCTCGGGGTCATAGCGCATTTCCACATGGCCCGACAGCGGGAAGTCCTTGCGGAAGGGATGGCCGATGAAGCCGTAGTCGGTCAGGATGCGGCGCAGGTCGTCATGGCCGTCGAAGACGATGCCGAACAGGTCGAACGCCTCGCGCTCGAACCAGTTCGCACCTGCCCAGACGGAAGTGACGGAAGCCACCACCGGGAAATCGTCGTCGGTGCAAAAGACACGAACGCGCAGGCGCTGGTTCAGGCTGATCGACAGCAGGTGGGATACCACGGCAAAGCGCGGGCCTTCACGCCCGACTTCTGCATAGGTGGAGTAGTCCACGCCGCACAGGTCCACCAGGACCTCGAACCGGCAATCCGGGGCGGTGTGCAGAACCTGCATGGCCTCCAGATACTGGGCGGCGGACACTTCGACCGTCACCTCGCCCAGGGCCACGGTCACGCTGCGCGCCTTGTCGCCCAAGGCAGCAGCCACCACATCCCGAAGCACTTCGGGGTGAATCGCAATAGCAGTCATCATCTAGCCCTTAGACGCGAGCGATGGTATGGGTGCGGCGGATCTTCTGCTGCAGCTGGATGATGCCGTAGATCAGGGCTTCCGCCGTGGGGGGGCAGCCAGGCACATAGACATCGACCGGCACGATGCGGTCACAGCCGCGCACCACGGAATAGCTGTAGTGGTAGTAGCCGCCGCCGTTGGCGCACGAGCCCATGGAGATGACCCAGCGGGGCTCGGACATCTGGTCATAGACCTTGCGCATGGCGGGCGCCATCTTGTTGCACAGGGTGCCGGCCACAATCATCAGGTCCGACTGCCGCGGGCTGGCACGGAAGACTTCCGAGCCAAAGCGACCGATGTCGTAACGCGCCGCCGCAGCGTGCATCATCTCCACCGCGCAGCAGGCCAGACCAAATGTCATGGGCCACAGCGAGCCCGTCTTGGCCCAGTTCACCACAGAGTCGTAACTCGTGGTGATGAAGCCTTCTTTCATCACGCCTTCGATCATCGTGTTTCCTTAGTGAACCCGCTTCAGTCCCAGTCCAACGCACCCTTCTTCCATTCGTAGACAAAGCCCACGACGAGAACGGTCAGGAAAATAAGGACAGCGGCGAAACCAGCCCCACCCACGTCCCGAAGCGCAACGGCCCAGGGCAGCAGAAAGGCGATTTCCAAATCAAACAGGATGAACAGGATGGCGACGAGGTAGTAGCGCACATCGAACTTCATGCGCGCGTCTTCGAAGGCCTCGAAGCCACATTCATAGGGGGAGTTCTTGGCGGCATCGGGTCGGTTCGGACCCAGCACATACCCCAGTACCAGGGGGACTACGCCGACACCCATGCCGACGAGAATGAACAAAAGAACGGGAAGATACTGGTCGATGTTCATCGTGTGCGGCTACCTTGAAAGGCATGCCCGCACCGATCAGCCTGATCAGCAGGGCAGGCTCTTAGTTATATCTTGGTGCCGTCGGCGAGACTCGAACTCGCACAGCTTTCGCCACTACCCCCTCAAGATAGCGTGTCTACCAATTTCACCACGACGGCAAGTCTTGATTTCGGCTGGCTCTTTATCTCCGTTGCAAAGATTCCGCCTACCGAACAATCTCTAGATTCTACTCTGAAAAACCCTCGGACCCGGAGGACCGAGGACTTTGTTCGAAATTATTTCGTGGGGATCTGGGCAGCGCCTTCAGCACCGGCAGCAGGCGCCTGGCCTGCAGCAGGAGCAGGCACTTCGCCAGCAGCGCCAGAGGCCGCAGGAGCCGGCGCCGTGATGGGTGCGGCACCTTCCAGCACGCTGCCCGAGCTGACGGGACGCGCATTGCTCAGATAGGCCAGCGCCAGCGTGGCCACGAAGAACACTGTGGCCAGGCCTGCCGTGGAGCGCGACAGGAAGTTGGCGCTGCCCGAGGCACCGAACAGGCTGCCGGAGCTGCCGCTGCCGAACGAGGCGCCCATGTCGGCACCCTTGCCGTGTTGAATCAGGATCAGGCCGATCATGCCGAGAGCCGACAGCATCTGAACGGCGAGGATCACGCTTGCGAATGCATTCATTGGTTGTACCTGCTAGTAACGCGAGAGCTAAAAAAGCGAATGGAAAAACCGCCCCGGCTTACTGGGCCGCAGCGATGATGGTCAGGAAATCGGCCGCCTTGAGCGACGCTCCGCCCACCAGGCCACCGTCAATGTCGGCCTGGGCCAGCAGCTGGGCTGCATTGGAGGCATTCATGCTGCCGCCGTACAGCAAGGCGATGCGATCGGCCTGCTGGCTGGCAGCCGCCAGCTGGGCGCGCAGCACGGCATGCACCTGCTGGGCCTGCTCCGGCGTGGCGGTCCTGCCGGTGCCAATGGCCCAGACGGGCTCATAGGCCACGACCAGCTCATTGATGCACTGGCCCACCTGGTGGATTACGGCCGCCAGTTGGCGCTTGACCACTTCTTCGGTCTGCCCCGCCTCGCGCTCCGCCAGCGTTTCACCCACACAGACGATGGGCGTGACGCCCTTGGCCAGCGCAGCCTGCGCCTTCAGCGCCACCACGGCATCGGTTTCGCCATGGTATTGGCGACGCTCCGAGTGCCCCACCAGCGTATAGCGCACGCCAAAATCCCGAAGCATTGCCGCCGACAGCTCGCCCGTATAGGCACCCGATTCATGCTGCGACACGTCCTGCGCGGCCACGCCGATGGCCGAGCCTTCAAGCTCGGCCTGGGCCTGGGCCAGATAGACGGCAGGCACGGCCACAGCCACGCCCGCATTACCCCCCTTGGGCAGACCCTCCTTGAGGGCCTTGAGCAAAACGGCATTGGCAGCCAGGCTGCCATTCATCTTCCAGTTGCCGACGATGAGTTTCTTCTTCATGGTTACCACGTCAAAACGATTTTGCCGGTGTGCTGACTCGACTCCATCAGCGCGTGCGCCTTGTCGGCATCAGCGGCAGCAAAGGTGCTATGGATCACAGGACGAATGCCGCCTGCCTCGATGAGCGGCCAGACCTCGCGGCGCAGGGCCTGGGCGATGGCTGCCTTGAAAGCCACAGGCCGCGGACGCAGTGTGGAGCCCGTCACCAGCAGACGGCGACGCAGGACCAGGCCCGCGTCGAACTCCGCCTTGATGCCACCCTGCACAGCAATAATGACCAGACGGCCATCCTCTGCCAGGCTTTGCACTTCGCGTGCCACATAGCCACCCGCCACCATGTCAAGGATCACGTCCACGCCCCTGCCTTCGGTGATGCGCTGCACCTCCGCGGCAAAGTCCTGGGTACGGTAGTTGATGGCATGGTCGGCCCCCAGCTTGAGGCAGTCGGCACACTTGGCGTCGGAGCCAGCGGTCACGATGACCGTGGCGCCGCGCGCCTTGGCCAACTGGATGGCCGTCACACCGATGCCGCTGCTGCCGCCCTGCACCAGCAGGGTTTCGCCCGCCTGCAAGGCACCGCGGTCGAACACATTGCTCCAGACGGTGAAGAAGGTCTCGGGCAATGCCGAAGCCTCCACCTCGCTGAGCCCTGCCGGGATGGGCAGGCACTGGGCCACGGGCGCAACGCAGTACTCCGCATAGCCACCGCCGGCCAGCAGCGCGCACACTCGGTCTCCCACGCGCAGGCCTGCCAGCCGCATGGCCTCGTCGTCGCCCGACACGATCACCCCGGCCACTTCCAGCCCGGGCAGGTCGGAGGCACCAGGCGGCGGAGCGTAGTGCCCCTTGCGCTGCAACACATCAGGGCGATTGACACCACTGGCCGACACCTGGATCAGCAACTCCTGCGCACCCGCAACGGGCAGCGGACGCTCGCCCAGGCGCAATACCTCGGGAGCACCAAAGTCCGTGAGTTCCACGGCACGCATGATTTGCTTTTCCATCTTTCGACCTCGCAATCCCTGTCAAAAATGCCACAAGCGCTGAACAGGTCAGCGCTTTTTGCCAGTCACCACATGCACCTGCAAGGCTACCCCCCTTTTGGGGAATGGCCTTGCCGGGCATTACTGCTGCTGTTGCTGTTGCTGCTCGCCCTCGGCAGCCGGACGGCCGCCGTCACGGGGCTCGCGGGGTTCACGCGGCTCGCGGAACTCGCGCTGCTGGCGGGGCTCACGCGGCTGGCGGAACTCACGCTCGGCAGGCGCGGGGCGCTCGCTGCGCTCCATGCCGGCAGGGCGCTCGGTCAGCGCCTTCAGCGACAGCTTGACACGACCCTTTTCGTCGGTCTCCATGACCTTGACCTTGATGATCTGGCCTTCCTGCAGGTAGTCGGCGACGCGCTCCACGCGCTCGTGGGCAATCTGGCTGATGTGCAGCAGACCGTCCTTGCCGGGCAGCAGGTTCACGAGAGCACCGAAGTCCAGGATCTTGGTGACCGGGCCTTCGTAGATCTTGCCGATTTCGACTTCGGCCGTGATCTCTTCGATGCGGCGCTTGGCTTCGTCAGCCTTGGCGGCATCGCTGGAAGCGATGGTGATGGTGCCGTCTTCGCCGATGTCGATCTGCGTGCCGGTCTCTTCGGTCAGCGCACGGATGGTGGAGCCGCCCTTGCCGATCACGTCACGGATCTTCTCGGGGTTGATCTTCATCGTGTACAGCTTGGGAGCGAAGGACGAGATCTCGGCCTTGGCTTCGCCCATGGCTTCCTGCATCTTGCCCAGGATGTGCATGCGCGCTTCCTTGGCCTGGGCCAGGGCGACCTGCATGATTTCCTTGGTGATGCCCTGGATCTTGATGTCCATCTGCAGCGCAGTGATGCCGCTGGTGGTGCCGGCCACCTTGAAGTCCATGTCGCCCAGGTGATCTTCATCGCCCAGGATGTCGGTCAGCACGGCGAAGCGGTTGTCTTCCTTGATCAGGCCCATGGCGATGCCGGCCACGTGGGCCTTCATCGGAACGCCTGCATCCATCATCGACAGGCAGCCGCCGCAGACCGAAGCCATGGACGAGGAGCCGTTGGACTCGGTGATTTCCGACACCACGCGGATGGTGTAGGGAAATTCTTCCTTGCTGGGCAGGCAGGCCGCCAGGGCGCGCTTGGCCAGACGGCCGTGGCCGATTTCGCGGCGCTTGGTCGAGCCCATGCGGCCCACTTCGCCGGTGGCAAAGGGAGGCATGTTGTAGTGGAACAGGAAGCGGTCCTCGAACTCGCCAGCCAGCGCGTCGATGCGTTGTGCATCGCGCTCGGTGCCCAGCGTGGACACGACCAGGGCCTGCGTCTCGCCGCGCGTGAACAGGGCCGAGCCGTGCGTGCGGGGCAGCACGGAGTTGCGGATTTCGATGGGGCGCACGGTGCGCGTGTCACGGCCGTCGATGCGCGGCTCGCCGGCCAGGATCTGGCTGCGAACGATGCGTGCCTCGATGTCGAACAGCATGCCTTCGACCTTGACGCCGTCGAACTCCACGCCCTGGGCCGTCAGGCCGGCCTTCACGGCGGCGTAGGCTTCGCGGCAGGCTTGCGTGCGGCTTTGCTTGTTGCGGATCTGGTAGGCCGTGCGCAGGGCTTCGTCGCCCAGTGCCGCCACCTTGGCGATCAGCTCTTCATCCTTGGCGGGAGCGACCCAGTCCCAGACGGGCTTGCCGGCTTCGCGCACCAGCTCGTGGATGGCTTCGATGGCGATGCGGCCTTGCTCGTGGCCAAAGACCACGGCGCCCAGCATCACGTCTTCAGGCAGTTGCTGCGCCTCGGACTCCACCATCAGCACGGCGGCTTCGGTACCGGCCACGACCAGATCCATCTGCGAATCCTTGCGCTGGGTCTGACCGGGGTTGAGCACGTACTCGCCATTGATGTAACCCACGCGGGCAGCACCGATGGGGCCATTGAAGGGAATGCCCGACACGGACAGGGCAGCCGAGGTGGCGATCAGGGCGGCGATGTCGGCATCGACTTCAGGGTTCAGCGACACGGTGTGGATGACCACGTGCACGTCGTTGTAGAAACCTTCGGGGAACAGCGGGCGGATCGGGCGGTCGATCAGGCGGCTGGTCAGGGTTTCGAGTTCGCTGGGCTTGGCTTCGCGCTTGAAGAAGCTGCCGGGGATCTTGCCTGCGGCGTAGGTCTTCTCGATGTAATCGACGGTCAGCGGGAAGAAGTCCTGGCCGGACTTGGCCTGCTTGGACGCCACCACGGTGGCAAGCACCACGGTGTCATCGATGTTGACCAGCACGGCGCCGGAAGCCTGGCGGGCGATCTCGCCGGTTTCCATGGTGACCGTGTGCTGGCCCCACTGGAAGGTCTTGGTGACTTTGTTGAAGATGGACATTGTTGCTCCTTTGGAATGGGTGGACCGATGCACTCATCGGGCCATGATGGAGAGCAATTCAGAACACGATGCCATTCCAGTGCTGGATTCACTGCTATCAAATCAGCAGCATTGGAATGACACAGCTTCGCTCTGTCTTGCATTCTCCGAAGTAAAAAACGCCTGAGCTAGACAGGCTAACTCAGGCGTTTTGATCTCCCACCGTGCTTACTTGCGCAGGCCCAGCTTGGCGATCAGTGCGGTGTAGCGATCAGCGTCCTTGGACTTGAGGTAGTCCAGCAGCTTGCGACGACGGCTCACCATGCGCAGCAGGCCGCGACGACCGTGGTGGTCCTTGGCGTGTTGCTTGAAGTGAGGGGTCAGCTCGTTGATGCGTGCGGTCAGCAGAGCCACTTGCACTTCTGGGCTGCCAGTATCGTTGGCAGAGCGTGCGTTGGACTTGACGACTTCAGCCTTCACGGAAGATGCGATCATTTTTTTTCCTTTGAAATTGGCCCCTCACAGACAAAAGCAGGGAGGCAGCCTTGGTTACTTGCGCCGGGACTGGAAAGGCCCCGACGTGCGTCTTGCACCATGCAAAACCCTGGGATTATAACAAGCGCGCCCTGTCCAGCATCCACACATGCTTTGTGGCCCCACACCGCGCCGGCCGACAGCCCGCCCAGAATGCCGCGAAACCTGCAGACATTCATAGATCACGGGAGGGCAACACCATGGCGACGCGTTTTTCATTCACTGCTGCAACCTGGCGCGCACATCGGCAGCAATGCACCCTGCTGTGCCTGGTCGCGGCCCTATGCCTGGCCCTGCCGGCCCAGGCGAGCCCTCACCGCTCCGACACATCGGCCGCGCAAGGCGCCAAGCGCAAAAAAGGCGGACAGCGGGTCCGTGTTCCAACCCAGCGCAGCAGTTCCGAGGAATCGCCCGAACAACGCGACAGGCGGCTGTACCGCGAATGCCAGGGCCGGCACAACGCCGGGGCATGCGCCGGATATACCCGGCCGCCACCCGGCAGACAGCAGCGCTGAGGGTTCTCCAAACAAAAACAGTCCTACCCCGGAGTCCGATAGCGGCAAAGCCGGCAACACCTTTTCACCATTGGATTTTTTTACGCATCGTCATGCCGAATGACCCTGCACCAACGGTACGACTCCTAATTGTTGAGGTCAGAAACAGATTTGTCTGAAAGACATGTACGAAGAACCCCAATAGATTGAGCGGCGCGCAAAGACAACCAGCGCTTCGCAAGCAGATCGACGGGGAGGGATTCAAGACATGTCATCGACCTGGCCTCAGGCCCACCCGGGCACACAAGGCTTCACGGCCATCGAGATGATGGTGGTCGTCGCCATCCTCGCCGTGCTCACCACGCTGGCAGCACCCAGCTTCCACCTCATCATCGAGCGATGGCGCGTTCGCCAGACCGTCGAGGGCCTGCAGTCGACGCTGCAATACGCGCGCTCCGAAGGCGTGCGGCGCGGGGGCGGCGTCTTCATCCAGAAACTACCCCAAGGCACCAACGGCTGCACTCTGGCTGCACGTCACGCGGACTGGGGCTGCGGCTGGGTGGTGTTCGTTGACCGCAATGGCAACAAGCGCTGGGATCCCCGGGAAGAACTGCAGCGCTTCGACACTCCCGCACGCACCCTTGTCATCCGTTCCAGATCCGCCGCCATCATCAGTGTGGACCGATGGGGACAAATGGGTGGATTCACTGCCATGGGCTTCGCCGTCGCCCCGTCTTCCGCCGGCCTCGTCTCCGCTGCAGCGAAAGGCATCTGCGTTTCGTCCGGCGGACGTATCCGGGTGGTCGGCCGGGAGGGCATTCCATGCGCCTGACAAGCACCCAAGCTCGGCACGCCAATGGCTTCACCCTGATCGAAACCCTGGTTGCCACCGTCGTCACGGCCTTGGGTGTTCTGGGAATCCTGAGCCTGCAGATGCGCACCCTGGCCGACACCCAAAGCGGCGTGCGCCGCGCTCAGGCCATCCGGCTGATAGAAGACTTCAGCGAGCGCACCCACGCCAATCCCAACTCCCTCGGGCAGATGGGCAACTACGAATCCGATTGGGATCACACCCCTGAATCCACCGCCGACTGCAGCGCCACACCATGCGACCCGGAAACGCTGGCCAGCTACAACCTCGCGCTGTGGAAGGCTTCCGTGCACCAACTGCTGCCAGGCGGAGCCGCCAAGGTCTTCCCTGCAGCAGACGACGTCAGCAACGGACGCCACCTGGGCATCGTGATCAGCTGGCGTGAAAACGAGAAATCCAGCAAAGCCGGCTACAAAAAACCCATCGGACTCCATAGCGATGGCACACACGGCGACGAAGCCATGGCCTGCCCCACCGGCAGAACCTGCCACCTGCAATACATAGCGCTCAGCGCTCGTTGCGCGCCATATCTTGCCAACAACGCAGTCCAGTTCTTCTGCGCAAGCCCATGAAGCACACCCGCATCGCCGCCGCAACGCTTATGCAGCCTGATCAACGCGGCCTGAGCCTGGTCGAACTGCTGGTGGGCCTTCTCCTGGGACTGTTGATCATCGGCGTGGCCCTGGGCGCACTCATGGCATCACGCGCCGTCTCCGGCACCGTCAGCGATGCCAGCCATCTGCAGCAGCAGGCATCCCACATCTTCCGGGTCATGGGCCGGCAGATCCGGCAGGCGGGGTCTCTTCGGCTGCTTCTCTCGTCTGCAAAACAGGGAACAGACACCGTTGACGTGGCGGACCCCGTTGCATTCGAGGCGAGCGCACAAGATTTCAACCCTGCGCACGACACCATCCTGGGCCTTGATGCGCCAGGCCGCGCTCAATACAAGCTCACCGTGGGCTACAGCAACTACACGCAACCGCTGCACGGCTCGGCCATCGAAACCTCACTGCAGCGCAATTGCCTGGGCCAGGCCAACAGCCACAACCTGATCCTGAGCCGCTTTGCGCTGGACGCCCGCAAAAACACCCTGCGCTGCACCGGAGCACCCTCTGCAGGAGCCCAGCCACTGGCCCAGAACGTCGCCAACTTCCAGGTGCGCTATCTGATCCAGTCGCCGAAAGGTGATGCACGCCTGCAGTACGTCAACGCAGCCGCCGTGGGCCAGGACTGGTCACGCGTCGTTGCCGCCGAGGTCTGTCTGGTGCTTTTCGGGATCGAAGTCATCAACATGCCCGCCGACAGCCGCTACACCGATTGCGCAAGCAGTGACGGCACAGCCGAATCCATCGACATGACCACGCTGCCGGCGCCCAGGACCCGGCGCCTGCACATGGTCTTTCGCAGCGTGTATCAGTTGCGCAGCCAGGGGATGGCTGGATGACCGCCAAAGCAGCCGGCATGCGGCATGCCCACACCTGTGCCGCGCAGCGCCAGAAAGGCGTCGCACTGTTCATCGTGATCACCCTGGTCATGCTTTCCATGCTGCTGGCACTTTGGGCATCGCGCAGCGCCCTGTTCAACGAAATGTTCGTGGGCAACGATGCCGACTACCAACGCGCCCTCGAAGCTGCACAGGCATTGCTGCAGGATGCCGAACTGGACATTCGAGGCGAACAGGCCAACGGCGCCGCCTGCATCGCCAACAGCAGCCAGCCATCCGTCTGCCGCAACGCTGCAACCATCACCCAGTTTCCCCAGGAAACCCAGCAGGTAGGTCTGCTGCTGGCCAACCTGAACCGAGCCACCCCCACAAGCTGCCGAGACGCCCTGTGCACCAAGCGCACAGGGCCTCAGGACTTCTGGAACAACGTGGACGAGACCAAAGGGATCACGCTGAGCCAGATGACCGCCCCCGATGTAGCCGCACGCTACGGCCAGTTCACGGGCGCCATTTCTGGAGGCAAGAGCAATCCCATCCTGGCAAGCCGTGAGACAGGAAAGGGGGGTTGGTACTGGATAGAGATCCTGCCCTATGACGCCAACGCAGGGAACTCAGGCCTCATCGCCAATGACTCACCCCGTCTGGCCCTCTACATGCAGCCCCAGGTGATCTATCGCATCACGGCCATCGCTCACGGCCGCAAGAGCGGCACCCAGGTGGTGTTGCAACAGACCTATGTCCGCCAGAAGCGCCGCGACTGATTCAGAACGTCTGACATGCCTTATCTCTTCCACCCTGGGCTCCGCCCCCTCCTGCTGCCAGCCGTGATCGCCGCACTCCTGGCCGCGCAAAACAGCCAGGCCCAACGCTTCTCTGAGGCAGGCACGCCAGTTTCCCTGGCACAGAGAGAAGACAACGAATTTGCCACGCCCATTGAAGACTGCCTGAGAGGCCAGACAGCCGATACCAAGGGCCGCAGCAGCTCCGCCACTTCCAACAGCAGCGTGATTGCACAGGCAGGCGTGGACATATTCACGGCCCGCTACAGTGCCAAAACCGCCTGGAGCGGCTGGATCAACGCAGAAACGGTCCAAGCCGACGGGAGCATCACCGCAGCAGCCGGCTGGCAAGGCAAAAGCACGGCTGACCACCTGGATGCACTCAGTGATCAACAGGTACTCAATGAACGCCTGATCCTGACCTGGAGTGACAGACTGCAAAGGGGCGTGTCCTTCCAATGGCATGAGCTGGACCGCCCCCAGAAGGCGTCTTTCGGCGTCGATGCCGAAGGCAGGGCAGACAAACTGGGCAAGCACAGGTTCAACTTCATACGTGGCGTCCGCCGCATGGAAGCTGCGGGACAACCGCCGCGCCCTGACCCGGCCCACCCTTTTCGCCAACGCGGCTCGCGCCAGGGCGATATCGTCAACTCCCAGATCTGGCACACCGGCCACCCCGTGGACAACTCGCCTTTGCCGGGCTATGCGGCCTATGCGCTCGCCCAGCAGAAGCGCCAGCCCATGATTTACGCGGGCGGCAACGACGGCATGCTGCACGGCTTTTCTGCCACTGACGGCAGCGAGAAGATCGCCTACATCCCCCGTGGCGTGATTTCGGGGCTGGCCCGCCTTTCCGATCTCGATTACGACACCCGGCATCGCTACTTCGTGGATGGCTCTGCCATGAGCGGCGACATCAACTCAGGCAGCCATGCATCCCCGCAGTGGCGCACCGTGCTGGCAGGCATGCCGGGCGCCGGTGCCAAAGGCTACTTTGTGCTGGACATCACGCACCCAGAGGCTTTCAACGAACACGGCGCCGGCACGCTGGTCCTGCTGGACCGCACCCAGGCCCGCAACAGCAATCCCGGTGACTGCGCCATCTCCGCCGACCTCTGGCAGCGCACCACTTGCCAGGAAGACAGGGACCTGGGCCATATCCTTGCAGCCCCCGTACGGGACGATGCCAACCCGCAACGCAGCATCCAGATCACGCAGTTGAACAACAACCGCTGGGCTCTGGTGACGGGCAACGGCTACCACAGCATCAACCAGCGACCCGTGCTGCTGATCCAGTACCTCGATGGCAATCAGGAGCTGCTGCGCATCGTGGCCACAGGTGACATCCCCACCGGCACCACACCGGAGACCACCAACAATGGGCTCTCCGCACCACGCCTCGTGGACATCAATGGCGATGGCCGGCCCGATGTGGTCTATGCGGGCGACCTCCAGGGCAATCTGTGGAAATTCATCATCGCCAGCGATGCCTCCTCCGCTTGGGGCATGGCCTTCAACGGCCGGCCGCTGTACACCGCCATGGGTGGCAGTTCGCCAACGGCCTCTCGCGCACTGCGCCAGCCCATTACCGCCCCTGCGTCCGTACGCGCCAATGACCGGTACAGCGTCACCACAGAACCCAAAGGAAGCGATGAACGCGTGACTGTGGGCGGCATGCTGGTGGCATTCGGCACAGGACGCAACATCACCCAGCAGGACACTGGCAACACGGCGGTGCAGAGCATCTATTCCATCCTCGACAACACCCGCTACAAGCTGCTCGCGGACGGCCGGGTACAGCCTTGCACGGGTGACTCGGACTCTGAGTGCAAGCTGCCTGCAGGGCAGCGTCCAGCCCCTGTATCCGGCATCGATGAGCTGGCCAAACGCTCGGTGAACCCTCAGACGCAAGGGATCGTAGGCCGTGGCACCTGGCGAGTGGACTCCACCACCGACCTCGACTGGACGCGGCACAAAGGCTGGTACATGGACCTTCCCCTGTCAGGCGAGCGCCTGCTCAAGCCGATGAGTTTCTACGACGGCAGCAACCTCCTCGCGATCTATAGCCAGATACCCGCCAGATCCTCCAGGCGTCCTGGTGAAGCCATAAGCCGCCCCGCTGACGCCTGCAATGTGAGCGAGGAAAGCCAATTTCTGACGCTCATGAACATCATGGATGGCAAGCGGCCCAGTGTTCCATTGATGGACAGCAACGGCGACGGCGTCTACGACACGGCGGATCAGGAAGCCTCGCGCACAACCGTGTCCGGGGGATCCCAGACGTTGCTCAAAAAAGGCCATCACGCCATTGGCTACGACACCGATGGCCGCCGCAACGTCCTCGCCCGCATGCCCGAGCAATCCCTGCGCCCCAGTTGGCGCCAAATGAAATGAGCCGCACAATGCGCCGCCCTCCTCCCCCGGGCTTCACACTCATAGAACTCATGATCGTCGTGGCCGTCATAGTCATCCTCGGCACCGTCGCCGTGCCCAGCTACAACGAATACATTCGCGGAGTCCACCGCGCCGATGCCCGCGCCGGCCTGCTGCAGGCCCAGCAATGGCTGGAGCGCGCAGCCACGGCCAACGGGGTCTACCCCACCAAGCTGCCTGCAGACCTGACTTGGACCCACGATTCCAGCAAGCGCTACACCATCGACTTTTTGGCAACCAGCGGCCACGACGACGACACTTACACCCTGATCGCCACGCGCCGTGGCTCCCAGCTCAACGACCGATGCGGCGATTTCACACTGACCCATACGGGCGAGCGCGATGCACGGAACCTGGGCGCGAATACCAAAGCGATAGAGTGCTGGGGACGGTAGCTGCGACCGCGTGCGATGCCTCAGGTGGAGCCGTCCATACCAAGCCGATCCGCTCCTACCTTCCGAAGAATCACCCGCAAGTCGTCGCCCACGCTTGCGACCGACTGGAATGACATGGCCTGCGCATCGGCGAGCCTGCTCAAAGAGGGCGTATCGGCCCAACCAGCCCCGCCCCACAGAAGCTTGGGGGCCAGATAGGCCAACCACTCATCCACCAGCCCTGCCTCGACAAGCGCTGCGTTGAGTCGATGACCCGCCTCGACGTGCAGTTCATTCACTTCCAGCCTCGCCAGATCGTGGATCATGGCCCGAACATCCACACGCCCCTGCCCATCAGGCATACACAGCAACTGCGCTCCACGCTCCACCAGCGCAAGCGCACGGCTTGACGCCAGATCACTGACTGCTGTGTAGATGACCACCTTGCGTTGCGCCGCAAACAGGGCTGCATCCGGAGGTGTCTGAAGCTGGCTATCCGCCACGATGAGGGCAGGCTGCCGAAACGTTTCGACCTCCCTGACATCCAGGCGAGGATTGTCGGCAAGCACCGTGCCTATGCCCGTGAGAATCGCACAGGAGCGAGCGCGCCAGGCATGGCCATCATGTCGGGCTTCGGCAGAGGTGATCCACTGACTCTGCCCATTGCTCAATGCAGTGATGCCATCCAGGGAGGCCGCCACTTTGGCGCGCACCCAAGGCCTACCCCGAAGCATGCGGCTGAAAAATCCCAGATTCAGTTCCCACGCCTGATCTGCGCCATCACCAATCTCAACCTCGACACCTGCGGCGCGCAGCCTCTCAAAGCCCTGTCCGCCCACGCGGGGATTGGGATCCGTTAACGACGCCACGACCTTGCCGATGCCAGCCTCGATCAGCGCATCGCAGCAAGGCCCTGTGCGGCCATGGTGGGCGCAGGGCTCCAGGGTCACATAGGCCGTGGCTCCCTGGGTGGAGTGCCCACGGGTCCGGGCATCGCGCAGGGCCATGACCTCCGCATGCGCCTGGCCTGCGGGCTGTGTGGCTCCCTGGCCCAGCAGGCGCCCCTGGGAGTCGACGATGACGCAGCCGACGCGGGGGTTGGGTGAGGTTCTGAACAGGGCGCTGGCGGCCAGTTCCTGGGCTTGCGCCATCCAGGGGGAGGACAAATTCAACCTCTTTCCAGGCAGTAGAAGATGGCCTGGATTGTCCTCCCAAAAGCCCTGTTTACTTCCAGCAGTAGTTCAACGCTGCCTGCTTGGTCGCAAACAGCGTGCTGCTGTAGTTCTTCAGGTCCTTTCGGCCATACTGGTCCAGGTAGTAGTCGCCGCAACGATCCCCCGCCATGGCGCTGCCGGCCTTACGCACGGCCTTGAGCGAATACACATCGCGCACACCATCGGTGACCACGACGCTAACGTCATAGACCGCACTGCCCTGCCCAGGCATGGGCGACACCGAGAAATACTTCGGGAACTGCGTGCCGTCGGTAACCGCGACATTGGCACTGCTCTTGTCATAGCGGAAGTTTTCCGAGTAGAAGCGCTCCATCCATTGCTGGGCAGAAGCCAGCATGGCGCTGACCTCCGCCCGCTTGGCCTTCGCCACGAACTCCTTGTACGAGGGATAGGCAATCGACGCCAGGATGGCGATGACCGCCACCACCACCATCATCTCGATCAGGGTGAAACCCTTCTGTCTGTCTTGTGAGGAAAGTCGATGCTTCATTGGTTGGTCCTCATGCCAGGCACATCGCGCCACTGCATGCGCGGCGAGGGGCTGTAGCACATGATGGCATCCGCACTGCGCCCAATCGCACGCTTGGCCAGTTGTCCCGGCCCGCACGGCGGAGGGGGATCGCATTTGTCACCTTTACAGCACTTTGGATCGCCAGGCTCGCATCCCTTGTATGGCTTTATCGAAATATCGCTCACCACCTTGATTTTCTGGTCCTCGATATCGCGCCCGCCAATATTCACCTTCTTGGGGCCCAAGATGATAGTTCCCTGCACGTTACGCTCAACAGCGCCTGAAATGGGATCCACGGTGTACATGGTTGCATTGGGTGTGTCCGAGCATTGATTAGTGCCGGACTTGGGCCTCACACCCACCATGGTCATGACACCGGCATCCAGTGAGGGATCGGACAACAAGGCTTCCGCTGCGCCTGGAAATGCCATGACCCAGCCGTCATGCTTGCTCCAGTCCAGTTCAACCCCGGATGACAGGTAAACATTGCCATTGCTGTCACGGGTATAGGTTCTTGTCGCCAACGTACGTCCATCCTTGTTGGGAAGCGGCCGGCCCGTCGGCATACCCGGACGATCCCAGATGCCAAACACCTTCTGGTTCAGACCCGTGGCAGGAAAGTCTCCCGTTTCGAAAGCATTGCCTGTACCGAACATCACCATGATTCCGCCGCGGCCCATGAACATGGTCCGTGGCGCCGTAGTGATGGGCAACGGCGTGATGGTGGTGGTGTTGCCGCTCACCGTGGTCTGCACGGCCTGGAAGAGGGGAAGATTCTCGGAAGCGCTTCCCTTGTAGGCCACGCGCCAGGCAGTGTCCGAAAGGCCGGAAATATCGAACTTCCACATGTTGCCTTTGAGGTCGCCGGCATACACCACATCTGCAGTTCCATTGCCATCCACGTCCTCCCAATGGGGCATGGACAGGCCATTGTCAGTGCCTGCGTCCGCAACGATCTTCTTGTACTGTCCATTCCAGCTGCCTGCGGTGGGACCATCCATATAAAGGATGAAAAGCGCGGATTTACCATTGGTGGACTTGTTGCCGTTGCCCAGCAGCAGCGCATATTTGCCGTTATTGAGCTTCACCACCGGGGTCGGCTGATTGGTCGCGGTATGGACTCCGACATCACCCGTGATGTAGCCCAGGTCCGGATCATCATCCGAAGTGAACTGCCACTTGAAGATATTCGCAGCATCCGACTCTGAATAATTGGCCGGATTCGCGGTGGTGATATCCAGGGCAAATACCGCACGACCACCGCGCCCCAGGGACGAGAAGGCATAGGTTCTCCAGACAGACTTTGAGCCCGATGCCACCTTCACATCTGCAGTAAATGGATTGCCATCCACGTACGGCCAGGCTGTACCTGAAGGTAAGCTCTCGGACGAGCCCAGCGTGAAATTGGCATTGTTCAGTTTGGTCCGGCTGGTCGTACCGCGTTGCAACGGAAGCTCGGCCAGGCGGTTGGCCAAGGCACCTGGAACATAGGCAAGCAATTCGGCACCGGTGTCTGCGTTGAACGCGTGCAGCATGCCGTCGTTGGCCGCCACCCACAATACCCGAGGCCGTTCGCGGTACTCGTTGTAATACTTGGCGTAATCGCCATCACCCACAACAAAGGCCTTGGGGCGATCCTGAAGCCATGGGGAGCCGTTGATGATGGGCCCCAGAAGTGTGGATCCGCGCTGGCGCAAAGCCGTGGCCCCCTCCTGAGACTGATCACCCCTCACATAGTTGAGCGCCACCTGGGCATTGTCTGTCGACAGCTTGTTCACAGAGGCTGTCGTCATCTGCTCCTTGTAGGCAGCAGGCAGCGAGTTCCAGCGGAATGGAGTTCCCGCACCGCCACTGTTCGTGATGATCTTGCGCCGATCTCCGGCCGCTGCAGCCTTCAGCAATGCACCGGCCTCCCATGAATATACGGTACTCACATTGCCCGAACCATCCACTTGGTAGGCTTCCAAGGCCCCCGAAGAGGTCGCACTGTCGAACTTGGCCACGTATTTGAAGGTGCCAGATGCAAATTGCATGGATGACACGGCGGGAGCTGCATTCGAATCCTTGGCTACTGCTTCAAGCACTCGGCGCAGCTGAGACTCCAGCAATTCCGGCCTGCGCGCCAGGAAGTAGCCGTCAGGCACGCCGTCCGAGCCGGCTGTGCCATCGCTGCCCACGCTGTCCCAGCTGGACTGGTCCGGCGGCATGCTCAGCGTGCGGTAGGTTCCGTCGGAGAGCTTTTCGCTGGACTTGAAATATCCGTACTTCGCTGCGTACCACAGCGGGTCCTTCACCAGCGCGTCCGTCTCGCCGACCATATTGAAGGTCTTGGTGACCAGGAAGTCCCTGTCCTTGACCGTGCAGTAGGACGGCAGAGTGATCTTGGTCTTGTCCGTGAATGTGACCGAGCCGTCGCCCGTTACGTTGCAGACGGTGGTCGCATAGGTTTCATTGGTACCGAACTTGGTGGCACGGTAGGTGGGGTCGCCGCACAGGTACTCGGAGGTCGCCGGCATGTTGGACAGGGCGTTGCCGCTGTTGTGCTGATGTGTCAGGTAGCGGCCATTGGCCGAGGTTCCATTGTTCTGGACGCCGATCACGCTGAAACCATGGGTGCCCGCAGCGCCCCCGCAGACGCCAGGAATATCGGTAGTGATCGAGATATCCCAGCCAGAGGGAGACTTGGAATTCTTGACAAGGTCATACCGCAGGAAACCCGTGATGTCCATGTCGTAGTCGCCGCCCATCAAGATATCGTTCCAGGTCACGATGAACGAGCCATACGTCTCTCCGGAGTTGATGGAGGCGAAGGTCAGCGGCGCACTGACGGCGCCATTGTTCTGCACGCTTTCGGGGGTGATGTAAACATACTTCCTGGGATTGCTTCCGGGGATGGGTACGTCGATACGCGGGGAGCCACCAGTCAGCGATGCTGCCATGGTGCGCACTTTCAGCGCATTTTCCACCTTCGCCAGGTCGGAGGGCGGGTTGCTCACAGTGCGGATCTTGCTGGTGTTTCCGTAGAGGGCGGCACCAGCGACCTGATAGGTCCCGCCCATGGCCGGCGCCTCGGGGCAAATGCCATTGACGCTGGACAGCTGGCCGATGGTCTTGGCAGAGCAGGAGTTCTTGTCATCGTTGGAAGTCAGGCCCTTGCCCGAGACCGAGCCCACCGAGCGAAGCGAGCCCGCAAGCCCTTCTGCCGTGCCGATGTTGTTGACATAGGAGTCCAGGCTTCCACTGCGATTCGACAACGTGGTGAAGGGGGTATCTGCTTGGCCATCGAAGCTCAGCGCATTCGACGAGAAGGCGAGAATATTGAGCGGTCGGCAGATGGCATTGCCGTACTTGGCTCTGGCATCGGTATTGGCAAGCGTATCTTCCCATTTCACGACAGGAAGGCCTGCATTGCTGTCATTCGAGGTACTGCTAGGATTGGTCGGCGAGGGCGTGGAGCCGTTGTAGGCATAGTATTGCAGCGCCTGGACCACCATTTCCCCTATGGGGTTGCCCCAGGCCGGCAAATCCCCGTCGGGGGATCCGCTGGGATTCTTGCCACTCCCATAGGAAGTTCCATTGCGACCATACAAAATGATGGAGTCAAAGGTCTTGATGGCACCCTTGCCCGTGTCCCGGGTGTCCACCTTCGCCGCACAACCTGCATTGGTACTATGGCAAAAAACACCAGTATTCCTGTTGATCTCGTCATCCAGGTCGCGGATGTTCTTACGCAATGCCCCGGCCGTATGATTCATGTCATAACTACCGGTAATAAGACCGAACTCCACACGGGCCGCAGAATTGCTGCTACTGGGATAACCGAACTCCTGCAGCAAACCATATGGCTTATAGTTCTTTGTGGAATCCGCTGGAAATGGCTGGCATCTTTCATCACCCAGGAGATTAGGGTCGCACACCTTGACATTGACATTCAGATCTGGCCCTATGCCAGAATAGGTAGCACCGTCATTGACTCGCGAAGGTATTTTTTCCTCATGCTTGACACCGCCATTACCTTTGTCTATGTCGCCATAGAATCGCGCGAGTTTTGGACCGAAAGTACCTGAATTATAATTATCAGGCGAATCACTCCAGCGGCACAGCTTGATTTCCACCGTGGACCAGAACCTGACATTACCCTTGACCATGCGCATGACAGGTTGCGAGGCCTTCGGATCTTCGCTACTTCCTGTGACGCACATGCTCAGACCGGCATACACCTTCGGATTGGCGCCCGTTGATTTTGTCAGATCTGTCGTACTGAAGGGTGTGAAATCCCGGATATCCGTCCCCTTGTAATACTTGACGAAGGAGTGCGCATCTTGGACGAGCCTGGAACCCATGAGCGTGGTCGAACCATTCGTGTCATCGCTGCGATATCCACCATACAGCATCTTGCGCACGGTATCCAACCGGGTCATGGTAGCCCAGTTGAGGAAGTTCCCACTCCAGTAGGACTGGCTTGAAGGACAGGTGTATTTGATGGATGTAACAGAGTTATTCGTTACATTGGTCTTATTGGCAAGCACCTTGGGATTAAACACCCCGCTTTCATACGCATAGCACTTAGTGGCATCGAAATACCCATAGTACTTGAACGATGAATTAAACGTGGTATCAATCACACCATCGCCATCAAGATCCTCGAAGTCCGTATATACCGGCCCGAACAGGGTATGGTCCTTGGATGCAGTAAGCATCACCATCGGCTTGTTCGCCGTTGTAACTATGTTGGGAGGAACACCTTCACGAGGCGTGGAAACCTCCACTGGCGTGGCACCGATGCCCACGTAAGCGAATACGGCGCACACCCCTCCCAGAGAGAGCAAAAATGATTTTCTATTATTCATTTGTTCCTCGGCCTTCATCAAGGAAAATAAACCGTCTGTACCACCACCTGAGTCCGCTGGGAGTATCCAAATCCGCGCGCAGTGACCCTGTACATGTAGGACCACTGGTTTGCGTTCTCACCTGTGGAAGTCACACTTTTCTCATCGAGATTCATTCGAACATGCTTGCGACGAAAAATCTCGATCAGATATTCCGGTTGCTGTGCAACACCCGTGAGCGCTGCAACGCCGGTATAGGTTCCCAGAGGAACGCCGCCCGTGAAGGCCTGGCAGTTATTGCTGGTAACGGGAGAACGCCCCGGCTTGGAATCCGGGTCGTCGTTCCACAACCCCCCTTTGCTGGTGGGCCACCAGGGCTCGGCCACGGCAGGGTTTGAGGTAGAAGCATTCGCCCACTCTGTGGATCCGTAACTGGCTTCGTCCTTGACACACAGGCCCATAGTGCAGGTTGCCGAGAAGTCGTTGGGATTGAGCTTGTCCGTTCCACGCGAGCAAGAAGCCTTGCTTCGCGTGGCAAAGGTCGGCGCCATGATGTCGCGCTCCGCATCACGAAGCGCAGACTCGGCCGCCTGCCGCGCAGCCTCCTGGTCCATCTGGTTGCGGGCCATCCCCTCCGACAATGTGGATTGCTTGACCATCCACAGCGTGATGCTGGTAATCGCAACCAGCACCAGCATGACCAATACCAGAGCCATCCCGCGCTGGCCTTGTTTCTTGATTGTTCTTGGCACAGACATAGTCCCGACCTAGTAGCTTTGCTTCAAGCTGTTGCGCACACCAAACACCTGCACGAGCGAAGTGTATGTTTCCCCCGGAGGTTGTTGCTTGGTTACACCCTGGCAGTCAACATACGTCTTTTCACTTCCTTTTTTATCTCCAATCCGAGTCTTTCCCTGAAGGGTTTTCGTTAAAATGCATGCCCTTACTGCAACGACCCGTGGCCAACCCAGATCACCCAATGCATTGACTTCGGTGGCCGTATAAAATCTATCAGGACTCAAAGACTTCGTTGTCGAATAGACACCATAGGTGAACTGCATATCCTCTATACCCGACAATAAGGGCATGTATGCGTCGCCATCGGACGACCCGTGCGGATTTTTCCCATTCCCGCTGCATACCAGGCTTTTTGTCTTCACTTCGGCTCGCCCTGCATAGGCCATACTGGCCTGAAGCGTATAGCGATTGGAACCGAACAGCGGCAGTCGCGGCGGGTTGCCATCGACAACATTCCCCCCTGAGGGGCTCTTGTTGCGTTCCAGATTGCTGGGATCCCTTGCCACGTCGGTTCCAGTACAGTCGAAACGGGAGCCAGATGCGCCCCCCATCGCATCCACCGTGAAATAATTGATGACCAGCGTATCTGCCCCACCATCTTCTGAATCACCGCAGGAACTGCTGGACGGATTCAACTTCGCACCATCACAACCATAGATTCCGGTCTGGAACGCCGGGGGAGGCCAATTGGCTTCAGGATTGGCCCAATCGGTGACGGCCCTTTTTGTAGCGGGAATAGGCGGATAGGTGTCATACATTCCCGTCTGTGTGACATCAACCGGAATGGGTGGCGAGGGTGCCGGATAGAATCCGGAGTTCATGATGGCACGTCCCAGCATCTGCATGGCAAAAACGCCTGTTTCATTGCTTGCCGTATTGCGGTCGAGCACGCGCTGAGAGTCGCTTGAGGCTATGTAGACATAGACAGCAGCCGCCATGATCATCAGGCTGATGGCCATCGCGACCAGCAGTTCGACCAAGGTCAACCCCGATTGGGATCTGCGTTGATATTTCATGGCATCAGGGCACAAAGGAAAAGCGGGAGCAACGCACCCCTTCAGGAGCCTTGGCCTCTTCAGGGCAGCAGGTCTGTTGCGCCATACCGGTCTGCTGCGCATTGCATACGGGTGCCTTCTTGAGAGCGATGTTTGACGTCCCATCGCTGGCAGTCGTCTTGTCCGTCAGCTCTTTGTCGAACCACATAAGGGTCAGTAGAAGGCCTGAAGGTTTGTTCCCCGACAACATCGCAGCCCCCTGGGGGACTGAATCACGAAGCTTCTTTCGCCAAGTCTGCAAATCGTAGACTGCACGTTCTTCCGGAGTACAGCTATTGGCAGCACAATCTTTATCGAGCGTCAAGGAATCCGTCTGCTGGGTTGCCCAGTCCGACCCAATCGCATACAACGACAGCTTATCTTCAGTCCCAGGCTGCAAGAAGCTGCCCCCCGCCGAATCCGCATTCACCCTGATCCTTTCCGACAGATCAAAGACCAGGCCCGTCATGGAGGCACGCGCCATGGTATTGATCCGGTACTTGGTGGTGGAAGCCTGCAGTCCCGCCACGCCCAGAAGGCCGATGGAAAGTACGACCAGCGCCACCATCATTTCCACCAGAGTCAATCCCCTGGAGTTTCTGCGGTCAGCAATGGGAGAGAACGGCATGGTCATGTCTCAGAAGTTGCTGCATTTCTTGTCACTGGGAATCTGCCTGGACCGTCCTTGCGCATCGATGCAGATATTGACCCCGTAGCTCTTGGTGTAGGTGTTCTGCTCATCTTTGTAGAGCAGGCTGAAGTTGGAGGAGCTGGGAAGCGACGGAGCGCCAGAGGCGTTGAACATCATTTTCCTGACCGCTGTGTCATCCGTGGAGTCCAGCAGAATCTCACCGCCGCTGGCCACTTTGGCAAAGATCAGGTCATTGCTCGCTGCAGGCGCATCCCGGCTCGCATCGCAGGCGGTATTAAGGAAGGCAATCCAGCCGACCTGCCAGTTCTTGCCAGCCACCGTACATGCAGGTGCTGCGTTGGCGGCGGTGCTGCTCATGCACAGCGTGACACAGGTATTCCTGCTGACCGCTTCGTTTCTGGAGCGCAGGATTCCGCTGGAAAACTCGTTGGCCACGCCATTCATCTGGTTCTTCACGATGAACTGGCTGATGGACGGCGCGGCCAATCCGGCCAGGACCGCCGCGATGGCCAGCGTCACCATGAGCTCCATCAAAGTGAAGCCCCGCTGCATGCCCCCCCGTGAAAACAAATGCTTGCATTTAGCCATACCCTATTGTCAGGCCTCTCATCTGCTTACAAGTGACCGCTCGGCGGCGCCGACGTGCCGCCCATCAAGGCGACGGACGGGTCTGGCAGGCGGACGCTCCATTTCGGCGACGCCTGCCCTGCAGGGGGCATGACAGAATCCTTGACGAATCCCACAGCAAACCCGGACAGCCCACCAACCGAAGCGCGCCATGCCCCTGCGATCTCCCTCCCTGAGTTGGCTTCGGCCCTGGCTTCTTTGCATTGCGCTGGCAGGATGCGGCGGCCTGCCCCAAGGCGTGGACCGGCATGTCACCAAAGCATTGGATTCCCCGCAGAACACCCCCCTGGGCCAGTTGATCCAACAGCAGCGCTCCGAGGCGGGAAGCAAGCAGACCTCCGCCTTCACCCTCCTGTCCGGCGCCCAGGCGGCCTATGGCGCCCGGCTGGCACTGGTCGAGGGAGCGCAGCAGACGCTGGACCTGCAGTACTACGCCATCCATGCCGACGAGAGCACGCAGCGCCTGCTGCGCGGCGTGGTCGAGGCAGCCCGGCGTGGCGTGCGCGTGCGCGTGCTGCTGGACGATTTCCACAGCACGGGCGCGAATGCACAGGTCATGCGCCTGGCCTTTGTGCCGGGTATCGAGATGCGCATGTTCAACCCCCTGGCGGGCGCGCGCAGCTCGGCACTGGGCCGGGCCTATACGCTGCTGACGGATTTCCAGCGGGCCCAGCAGCGCATGCACAACAAGCTGTTCATCGCCGACAACGCCATGGGCGTGATCGGCGGGCGCAATCTGGGCGATGCGTATTTCGATGCGGACAGCGCCAGCAATTTCGTGGACCTCGACGTGCTGGCGGCGGGGCCGGTGGTCGGCGACCTGTCACGCAGCTTCGACAGCTATTGGAACAACCAGCGCGCCTATCCCGTCCAGTCGCTGATCAGCCTCAAGGAACTCAAGCAGTTGCGCGAGCGCTTTGCGGGCGATGATGACCAGGCGCAGGAGGAGGACCCCACGCCTGCCGTTCCCCCGAAGGAGGCAAAGGCAGATGACCAGACGGCCGAGCAGCGCCGGATCATCTGGGACCAGCAGCCCATGGATTTGCGCAAGGCTCGCTGGACCTGGGCATCGGCCGCCGTGCTGGTGGATGAGCCCGCCAAAATTCCGTTGGACAGGGATGACGGCCCAGGCTCCATCACAAGCGCTGGCACGGATGCGTCCGCACAGGCCAGCCCCGCTCCACACAGCCCGCAGGCCAGGCCTGCCGGCACGCTGCCCATGGGCCAGCCAGCCCCTGCCTTGCGCCAGGCGGCGCGTCCGGTGCTGGAGGCCGATTCGGTGGTCGATGGTCTGCTGGCCCTGGTGCGCAAGACCCGGCGCGATCTGCTGGTGGTCTCGCCCTACTTCGTGCCGGGCCCGGACATGATGGAGGCGTTTCGTGGCGCACGGCAACGCGGAGTGCGCGTGCGGATTCTGACCAATTCGCTGGCCTCCAACGATGCACCTTTGGCCCATGCCGGCTATGCGCGCCACCGCAAGGCACTGCTGGAGATGGGCGTTGAACTCTACGAAATGCGCAGCACGGCGGCCAGCGTCCGCTCTGCATTCGGCTCGGGCAGCACGGGTGGCGGCAGTCCTTCCGGGTCGACAGGCGCCTCGCGTGCAATGCTGCACTCCAAGCTGCTGGTGGTGGACGGGCATCTGGTGGCAGTCGGCTCGATGAACCTGGATCTGCGCTCCCAGTTGCAGAACACCGAGATTGCCCTGCTCATCGCCAGCCGCGAGTTCGGCCGCCTGGCCACGCAAAGCATTGACGAGGGCCTGCAGGATGGCAGCTGGCGCGTCGAGCTCGACAAGGATGGCGAGCTGGTGTGGCGGGCTTCGGAAGACAGTGAGCGCGGTGACGAACACAGCGAGCCCGATGCCAGCTGGGGCCTGCGCCTGATGCTCAAGCTCATTGGCCCGCTGGCGCCCGACCATCTGCTGTGACCGGCCGATCGCGCTAAAGCCCGGCCCACTCCTGGCGCCGCGCCAGCGCCTGAACCCACAGCGTGATCTCGCGCTGGTCAGTCTGCGTGCGCACTTCCTGATAAGCCTGCTCGGCTTCGGGAAAGCGGCGGCGCAGCAGGTTCAGCCATTGCTTGAGGCGGCCTGCGCGCTGGCGCGGCTCCAGATCCTCGCAAACCATGTCCCAGAAACGCTGGACCTGCGGCACCAGATCGCTCCAGGACACCTGCGCTGCAAGCTGTTCCGCCGGTGCCTGCCCGCCTTCCACGGCAGCGCGAATGGCCAGCGCCAGGCCTGGGTCGGCAACGATTCCCCGGCCCAGCATCAGATCGCCGCAGCCCGATTGCTCGCGGCAGCGCAGCGCATCCTCCACCGTCCAGATCTCGCCATTGGCCACCACGGGCACGGTCACGGACTCGCGGATGCGCGGGATCATGTCCCAGTAGGCAGGCGGACGGTAGCCGTCGAGCTTGGTGCGGGCGTGGACGACGATTTCGCAGGCGCCACCGGCCTGCATGGCCTGGGCGCATTCGGTCATCAGGGTCGTGTCGTTGAAACCCAGGCGCATCTTGGCCGACACAGGCATGGCCGCCGGCACGGCAGCACGCACGGCACCCACCACGCGCGCGATCTGCTCCGGGTCCTGCAGCAGCGCAGCACCGCCGCCATGGCGGTTGACCACCTTGGCGGGGCAGCCGAAGTTCAGATCGATGCCTTCCGGACCCAGGCGCGCCAGATTGGCCGCATTGGCCGCCATGCTGTCCGGGTCCGAGCCCAGCAGCTGCGCACGCACAGGGACACCTGCCAGCGTCCGGCTGCCGTTGTTGAGCTCCGGCATGGTGCGCAGGAACACCTTGTCGGGCAACACGGTCCCCGTGACGCGGATGAACTCCGAGACACAGCGGTCTGCGCCGCCCACGCGCGTGAGCACATCGCGCAGCACGAAATCAAGCAAGCCCTCCATGGGCGCAAGCAACAGTCTCATCACCTATGTCGCGAGGCCTGCGCCCCGTCTTCCTGTTACAGATCAAACAATATTTCTGCGACCGGCATCGGCCGCCAGCCCCTGGAAATCAGCGCCCGCCCATGCGATGGCAGGCGATTGTGCGCTTGCCGCAGAACACCGGGCGGACCAGTTGTCATGGCTTCTTCACGCCACGGTCATTCATGTAACGTGCAATCGGGGCTTGTCGGACTCCCTGCCCCCACCATGCTGCTGCAAAAAACCGCCAAGGCCCTTGAAGAGCTGCAGCCCGGCCGCCGCAGCCTGCCGCTGCGCGAGCGCTCGGTGCTGCTGATGGCCGATGGCCGCACCGAGGAGCAGTTGCAGCAGGTCCTGGGCACACAGGCCGGCGAACTGATCGAGCAACTGATCGCCAGCGGCCACCTGCAGCGCCTGGCTGGCCAAGCCGCCGCGTCATCGCCCCAGGCCCCTTCCATGGCACCGGCCGCTGCGAAGGAATCCAGCCCGCCCGGCCCCGCCGCCACGCTGAATCTTGCCGGCACACGCATGTACCTGTTCGATATGTGCGAGCGCATGTTCGCCAACCGCCATGAGGACAAGGCACAGGTGCTGCGCCATCTGCTGCGCGAGGCGCGCGATCTTGAGGCACTGCAGGCCGCCGCCCTGCAGCTGCTGCAGACCGTGCAGGAACATGCGGGCGACGAGCGCGCCGATGCCCTGCGCGAGCGCCTGCGGCATCTGCTGCCCCAGGAGGCAGCGACGGCACAGGGCGCCTAGACGAATTGAAGGGTGGACGCGCGCGATCAGCGCGGCGCCAGGCGCCACAGCGAGGTGAGCTCGGCGGCGCGTGCCGCGTGCAGCGGATCGGTGGAGTCCGCAGCCTTTCCATGGCGCGGGCGGATGTCCTCGCGGCCCAGGACCTGCAGGCCTGCGGCATCGATCCAGCCCAGCAGTTCCTCGCGCGAGCGCAACTGCAGGTGCTCGGCCAGATCCGACAGAATCAGCCAGCCTTCGCCGCCCGGCAGCAGATGTGCAGCAAGGCCCTCGACAAAACCGCGCAGCATGCGGCTGCCTTCGTCATAGACGGCCTGCTCCAGCAAGGAGCTGGCCTTGCCCGGCAGCCACGGCGGATTGCAGACCACCAAGGCGGCCCGGCCTTCGGGGAACAGGTCCGCCTTGCGCAGGCTCACGCGCTGCGCCAGACCCAGCCGCTGCAGGTTGTCCTGCGCGCAGGCCAGTGCCCGGTCGCTCAGGTCGGTGGCCACCACCTGCCGCACGCCACGGTGCAGCAAGAGAGCGGAAAGCACACCCGTGCCCGTGCCGATATCCCAGACAGCGGCGTCGGCCTGCTGGGCCACGGCGGGCAGGGGCGCCTGGGCCACCAGATCCAGGTACTCGCCGCGCACCGGGGAGAACACGCCGTAGTGCGGGTGAATGCTGAACTCCGGCATGCCCGGCACGGCCAGGGCCACGCCCTTCTTGCGCCACTCATGTGCGCCGAGGGCCCCCAGCAGTTCACGCAGGGGAACGATCACGCTGTGCGCACCCTGGTCGGCGGGAATCTCGCCCCAGGCTTCGCGACAGGCTTCGCTCCAGTCCGGTGCGCGGCGCAGGGCGCAGTGCCAGCGGGTATCGAGCTCGATCATCACGCTGGACAGGATGCGCGCACGCTGCGCCAGTGCCTGGCGGTGCAGGTGGAAGGCGTGGGGAAAGACCGGCTTGGCGTCTTCCTTGCCGGCGCGGCGCTGGCGCGCCTTGGCGGAAGTCTCACGTGCGGGCTTGTCGAGGCGGCGGCCCAGGGCCGACAGCAACTGCCGGGCATTCTGGAAATCGCCGCGCCACAGCATGGCCTGGCCTTCGCAGGCCAGGCGGTAGGCGCTGTCGGCGGCCAGGCTGTCGTCAGCGATGACGATGCGGCGCGGTGCGGTCATGGTGCTGTCCGCGCGCCACAGGGCAACCTGGGTGGCCTCGTGCTCCTGCCACTGCAGCAGGGACCAGTTCTGGGAAGAGGACAAGGCCTGCTGCTCCGTGAGTGATGGGTGGATGGTTTGGCGAATCGATCAGTTCAGTGCGCGCTTGAGCCGCACTTCCTCGATCTTGAGAGCGCCGACCTGGGCCGTCTTGGCGGTGGACATTTCGCGCTTGAAGCCGGCGAGCTCATGAAAGCGCAGCGCGCGTTCATTGCGCAGCGGCACCCACGAGGTGACATTGGTGC
Source organism: Delftia sp. JD2 (assembly GCF_001682645.1). Taxonomy (NCBI): domain Bacteria; kingdom Pseudomonadati; phylum Pseudomonadota; class Betaproteobacteria; order Burkholderiales; family Comamonadaceae; genus Delftia; species Delftia sp. JD2. The sequence continues at coordinate 17,966 of NZ_LFJT01000038.1, read as the reverse complement.
AGCCTTCTTCGAGCAGGCCGTCGCGTGCGGCGTCCCACAGGGCCACGCCCACACCCTGATTCCAGTGCGTGGGAGAGGCATAGATGGCCCAAATTTCACCGGTGGTCTGGCGCGACTTTTCATCGCGCGAGCGGTCGAAACCGACGAAGCCGACGATCTTGTCGCCGTCGATGGCGACCTGAACCTGGGGTTCGCAAAATTCGATGGCTTCGCGCCAATAGGCCTGGCGTTTTTCTACCGACGACATGCTCTTGAGCTGGTCATCGGGAACCAGACCGCGATAAGCCTCCATGGCGGAAGCAGTATGGATCTGGGCAATCGCTTTTGCATCGCGGAGAGTGGCTGGACGAACCTGGATACTAGACATGGAAAAACCGAAACGAAAACAGGTGAAAATAGAAGGGCGTGATTTTCACAGGAATCGCGCTTTTTGCGTGCGTTGCGGCTCTTAGCCATGCACGCAAGTACGGCTGTGCTCGTTTTCTTGCCCTCGGCATTGGGATGTGCTATGTGCTCTCCAAAAAAGAGCAGCTGGCGCACGCGACACAAGGCTTGGCAAGGAATCAGTTGACAATTTCTCACGATGCAGGCAAGCCCGGCAACGGCGAGAAATCACCCCCTCGCTCACAGCCAGCGGCGCATCAACTCCATGATGCGGTCGAACCTTGCTCCATAGGGCGGATACAGCATCGAAGCCCCCGACCAGCGCGACTGCACGAACACCGCCTTCTGATGGCTCAGCCGTGCAAAGCCCTGCTCCGAATGGTAGGCACCCCAGCCGCTGTCGCCCACGCCGCCGAAGGGCAGGTTCTCGTGGGCGAAGTGCAGCAGGGTGTCGTTGACCGTCACCCCGCCGCTGATGGTGCGTGACAGCACGGCATCACGCACTTTCTCATCGCGGCCGAACCAGTACAGCGCCAGCGGCCTGGGCCCCGCATTGATGGCCGAGACCACGTCATCCAGCCTGTCGTAGCTGATCACGGGCAGGATGGGGCCGAAGATCTCCTCCTGCATGAGCTGCATCTGGCTGGTGGCATTGAAGACCAGGGCCGGCGCCATCTGGCGCTCCACGGCATCGCCCCAGGCCATGTCGGCGCTCTCCTGGCCGGCTCCGCCATCCTCCATCCACTCGACATGCGCCCCCATGCCCTGGGCCTGGCGCAGCATCTGCCGCAGGCGCGCCAGGTGGCGCTTGGTGAGGATGGCCGCATAGTCCGGATTGCCGGCAAAGCGCGGGAACAGCCGCCGCGCCGCGGTGCGGAAGGCCTCGGCAAACTCCGCCTCCTGCCCGCGCGGCAGCAGCACGTAGTCGGGGGCGATGCAGGTCTGGCCCGCGTTGACGAGCTTGCCATGGGCGATCTTGAGCGCGGCCTCCTTCAGGTCGCAGTCGGTGGAGATGATGCAGGGCGACTTGCCACCGAGCTCCAGCGTCGTCGGCGTCAGGTGCGCCGCCGCCGCCTGTGCCACGCGCCGGCCCACGGCAGTCGAGCCGGTGAACAGCAGATGGTCGAAGTGCAGGCCCGAGAACTGCGTGGCAATGCTCACATCGCCTTCGATGACGGCGAATTCCTCGGGCGCGAAAAACTGCCCCACCAGCGCTGCCAGCTGGGCCGAGGTGTGCGGCGTGAGTTCGCTGGGCTTGAGCATGACGCGGTTGCCCGCCGCCAGGGCCGTGATGGCCGGCCCCAGCGCCAGCTGCACCGGATAGTTCCACGGGGAAATCACGCCCACCACGCCCAGCGGCTGGCGCTCTATCCAGCCCCGGCCGGGCATGAGCATCAGCGGCGTTCGCACCCGCTGGCGCCCCGACCAGCGCGCCAGATGGCGCAGCGTGTGCTTGAGCAGGTTGCGCAGCACGAACAGCTCCACCATCTCGGTCAGCCGTGGCGAGCGCATGCCGAAGTCGGCCTGCACGGCGGCGGCCAGCACGGGGCCGTGTTCGTCCAGCAGCTTTTGCATGCGCAGCAGGCGTTCCCGGCGCACCAGCAGGGGCACGTCCACCTGCGCCCGGCTGGCCTGGTACTGAAGGTCGAAGACGCGGTGGAGATCCAGCTGGGTCATAGGCTCAATGGTAAGAAGACACTTGCATGCGCCGCATTCCAAGGATGCGTCGCGGCACATGTTGGCATGCAGCGGCAGGAAAAAAAAGGGAGCCTTGCACGGGCTCCCGAGGGTTTCAGACTATACGGGCCGCCACGCGCGGCCTGAGCACGAAGATGCGCAGGACGCGTAAAGGCTGCAGCAAGACGCTTCAGGGCTCGCGCACTTCACGGGGCTGAACGTCGGTCACCTCGCCCGCACCCGGCAGTACGCCGGCACCGGCGCGGCGGCCACCGCCCTCGGCAGCGCCATAGGCGCGCTGGGGACGCTGTGCCATCCACTCGGAGCCGGAGCGGTACACGGTCTGCCAGCCCGCCCGCGGGCTCATGCGCATGGCCCACGGCATCACCGGCTGGCCGGTGAGCCTGGCCCACAGCGCTCTCACAGCCCAGACCAGGGCCAGCAGCGCCGCGGCGGTCAGCAGGCTGACAAAGAAGACCAGGCCCACAAGCATCAGCAGGATGCGAACAGCCCAGCGGGTCAGGGTGGCGACAAAATCGTTCAAAGCAAAGCCTTTCTTGGCTGGCCCGGTGCGTCAGGCGGGGTCTGCCGCATCGAACCGGAATACGCCCGGCTCCAGTACCGGGTCCACATGTACCGCAATCGTGCTCTTGGGCGGGAAGCGCCCTTCGAGCAGCAGTTTCGACAGCGGATTCTCGATCCGCTGCTGTATCGCGCGCTTGAGCGGCCGGGCCCCGAAAACGGGATCGAAGCCCACCTTGGCCAGTTCGGCCAGTGCCTGGTCGGACACCTGCAGCGCAAGGTCCATTTTCTCCAAACGACGCTCCAGCAGCTTGAGCTGAATCCTTGCGATCGACTCGATATTCTTCGCGTCGAGCGCGTGGAAGACCACGGTTTCGTCGATGCGGTTGAGGAATTCGGGTCGGAAATGGTTCTTGAGTTCCCCCCAGACCGCATCTTTCACATCATCGTAATCCTCGCCGACCATGGCCTGGATCAGCAAAGAGCCTATGTTGCTCGTCATCACGATGACCGTGTTCTTGAAGTCCACGGTACGGCCCTGGCCATCGGTCAGGCGACCATCGTCCAGCACCTGCAGCAGCACGTTGAACACGTCGGGATGGGCCTTTTCCACCTCATCGAGCAGCAGCACGCTGTAGGGCTTGCGGCGCACGGCCTCGGTCAGGTAACCGCCTTCCTCGTAGCCCACGTAGCCCGGCGGCGCGCCAATCAGGCGGGCCACGGAATGCTTTTCCATGAACTCGCTCATGTCGATGCGCACCAGATGGTCTTCGCTGTCGAACAGGAAGCCGGCCAGCGCCTTGCACAGCTCGGTCTTGCCCACGCCCGTGGGGCCCAGGAACAGGAAGGAACCCGTGGGCCGGTTGGGATCGGACAGGCCCGAGCGCGAGCGGCGAATGGCATTGGCCACGGCCGAGATGGCCTCGTCCTGGCCGACGACGCGGTCATGCAGCCGGTCTTCCATGCGCAGCAGCTTGTCCTTCTCGCCCTGCATCATCTTGGCCACGGGAATGCCCGTGGCACGGCTGACCACTTCGGCAATTTCCTCGGCGCCGACATGGGTGCGCAGCAGCCTGTGGGCGGGCGCGCCGCCCTGCCCCTGCTCGTTGGCCTGGGCTTCGTTGAGCTGCTTTTCCAGCGAGGGCAGCTTGCCGTACTGCAGCTCGGCCACCTTGTTGAAGTCGCCCTTGCGCTTGAGCTCCTCGATCTGGATGCGGATCTGGTCGATCTCCTTGCGGATCTGCTCGGAGCCCTGGGCGCTGGCCTTCTCGCTCTTCCAGACCTCTTCCAGGTCGGCGTACTCGCGCTCCAGGCTGCCGAGTTCTTCCTCGATCAGCTGCAGGCGCTTTTGCGAGGCCTCGTCCTTTTCCTTCTTCATGGCCTCGCGCTCGATCTTGAGCTGGATCATGCGGCGCTCGAGCTTGTCCATGACCTCGGGCTTGGAGTCGATCTCGATCTTGATCTTGGCCGCCGCCTCGTCGATCAGGTCGATGGCCTTGTCGGGCAGGAAGCGGTCGGTGATGTAGCGGTGGCTCAGCTCGGCCGCAGCCACGATGGCCGGGTCGGTGATGTCCACGCCGTGGTGGGCCTCGTAGCGCACCTGCAGTCCGCGCAGGATGGCGATGGTGTCCTCCACGGAAGGCTCCTCGACCAGCACCTTCTGGAAGCGCCGCTCCAGCGCCGCATCCTTTTCGATGTACTTGCGGTATTCATCGAGCGTGGTCGCGCCGATGCAGTGCAGCTCGCCGCGCGCCAGGGCCGGCTTGAGCATGTTGCCCGCGTCCATGGCGCCGTCGGCCTTGCCGGCACCGACCATGGTGTGGATCTCGTCGATGAACAGGATGATGCGGCCCTCTTCCTGGGCCACTTCCTTGAGCACGGACTTCAGGCGTTCCTCGAAGTCGCCACGGTATTTGGCGCCGGCCAGCAGGCCCGCCATGTCCAGCGACAGCACGCGCTTGTTCTTGAGGCTTTCGGGCACCTCGCCGGCCACGATGCGCTGGGCCAGGCCCTCGACGATGGCGGTCTTGCCCACGCCGGGCTCGCCGATGAGCACGGGGTTGTTCTTGCTGCGGCGCTGCAGCACCTGGATGGAGCGGCGGATTTCGTCGTCGCGGCCGATCACCGGATCGAGCTTGCCGATGCGCGCGCGCTCGGTCAGGTCCATGGTGTACTTCTTGAGGGCCTCGCGCTGGCCCTCGCCTTCGGCGCTGTCCATGGTCTGGCCACCGCGCACGGCGTTGATGGCCGACTCCAGGCTGGAGCGCGTCACGCCGCTTTCCTTGAGCAGTTGGCCTGCGCGAGTGGAGGAGCCGCTGCTGTCGGTCAGCGCCAGCAGGAACAGCTCGCTGGCAATGAACTGGTCGCCGCGCTTGAGGGCTTCCTTCTCGGTCGCCTGCAGCAGCCGGCCCAGCTCGGAGCCGACCTGCACCTGGTCCTGGTGCTGCACGCGCGGCAGATCGGCCAGGGCCTTCTCGGCCGCGGCCTGCAGCTGGCCCACGTTGGCGCCGGCGCGCTGCAAGAGCGAGCGCGGACCATCGTCCTGGCGCAGCAGCGCCACGAGCAGGTGCAGGGGTTCGATATTGGATTGGTCTCCGCCCAGGGCCAGCGTTTGCGCGTCGGCCAGGGCTTCCTGGAACTTGGTTGTCAGTTTGTCGATTCGCATGGTGTTTCTTTTCGCTCCTGAAACAGGGTCATTGCGATTTATCTGATACCGGCAGGGCAAATTTCAAGCCATGCCCGGCCTGCAAGGACAGACGCTTGCGCCAGATCAAGGCCGGCGAGGCCGGCCATCCTTCTCAAGCATTGCGCTGAAAGATCGAGAACTGCGTAGGCGTAACGCCCAAATGCGCCCGGAAGCTGCGTACCAGGTGGCTGGCGCTGGAAAAGCCGCAATCCAGCGCCAGCTCGGCCAGCGGCGGCACGTTGCGCGCAGACAGGGCGCGCCGTGCCCGGGCCAGGCGCTGCTGCAGCACCCATTCGTGCACCGTGCAGCCCATGCTCTGGCGGAACATGCGTGCGAAATGGAATTCGGAGAGGCAGGCCTGTCTCGCCAGTGCCGGCAGCGACACGGCCTTGGAGTCATGCAGATGCGCCTCGACATGGGCCAGCACCCTGCGCCGCATGGCCGCAGAAAGCCCGCCCAGCGGCCGCTGCAGCGCCTGCAGCTGTCGCTGCGTGGCGGACTGCAGCACCAGCCGGTCCACCAGCTGCTGGCCAATGGCATCGGCCGCCAGTTGCTGCTGCGGGTCCTGCCAGTCCAGCTGCATCAGCGCACGGGCACCGGCGTGGAAGGCCTGATCATCCCCGTAGATCTGCGCACGCAAGGTGCGCGAGCGGGGCTCGGCATCCAGCATGCGGACCACGCGCCCCGCCCAGGCCAGGTCGGACACATACAGGTGCAGGAACTGCACGGGCGAGCGTACCAGCCAGTGCGATTCGTCCTCTGGCGTGAAGATGCAGATGCGCCCCGGCGCCCCCATGGCCTCGGGCCGCGCCTTGAGCTGCGAGCCCTCGCCCCCGGCCAGGTAGACCGACAGCGTGTGGTGACCGGGCTGGCAGTAGCGCACCTCGTCGTCCACATTGGCCCAGACGGCCAGCTCCACCCCTTCGCTCAGGCGCACGCGCCGCTGCAGCCGGGCCTTGGAGCGTGACAGCACCTGGCACAGGTGGCTGGAGGGCAGCTCGGGCAGCGGCGTGGGCGTCATGGCAGCGATTGTGGTCCCGCAGCCATACCGATGCATGGCGCCAGGCCATCAAACCGCAGGAATCTGTCATGCCCGCCCAGCCTGCGGCGCCATCATCACCGGCCATGACTGCCACCCTCTATGCCCTGGTCGTGCTGATCTGGGGTTCGACCTGGATCGCCCTGAAACTGCAGCTGGGCGCCGTGCCCGTGGAGCTGTCCATTGCCTACCGCTTTGCGCTGGCCGCCGTGCTGATGTTCGCCTGGCTGGCCTGGTCGCGGCAGCTGCGCGTGCCCCGCGGCCCGGCGCTGCCGCGCGTGCTGGCGCAGGGCCTGTGCCTGTTCAGCTTCAACTTCGTGTGCTTCATGCATGCCAGCGAGACGCTGGCCAGCGGCCTGGCCGCCGTGGTGTTCTCCAGCGCCAATCTCTGGAACGCGCTGCTGGTGCGCATCATCCACGGCCGCAGGCTGGCGCCCCATGTGCTGGCCGGCAGCCTCTTCGGCCTTGCAGGCCTGGTGGCGCTGTTCTGGCCCGAGCTGCGCGCAGGCCGGCATGCCAGCCTGCCTGGCCTGGGCTGGGCGGTGCTGGGCACGCTGTGCTTTTCCTGCGGGAACATGCTGTCTGCCTCGCTGCAGTCCATGGGCTGGCGGCCCGCACAGACCAATGCCTGGGGCATGCTGGCCGGCACGCTGCTGCTGACCGGCTATGCGCTGGTGGCAGGCCTGCCCTGGCGCTTCGATGCCAGCTGGACCTATGTGGGCTCCTGGCTGTACCTGGCCATTCCAGGCTCGGTGATTGCGTTCACGGCCTACCTGACCCTGGTGGGCCGGCTGGGCCCGGAGAAGGCGGCCTATGCGACGGTGCTGTTCCCCATTGTTGCGCTCAGCATCTCGGCGCTTTTCGAGGGCTATGTCTGGACGCCGCTGGCCGTGGGCGGGCTGCTGCTGGTGATGCTCGGAAACCTGCTGGTGTTCCGCCCGCCGCAATGGTTGCGGGGCGCCGCGCTCAAGGCCTGAAGGCCCGCTGCCTCACTGGCGCCAGCGCGCCAGCGCCTCTTCGTCGCTGACGCGCGCATCCACCCAGCGCGCGCCCTCGGGCGTCTGCTCCTTCTTCCAGAAAGGCGCCAGCGACTTGAGGTAGTCCATGATGTATTCGCAGGCCTGGAAGGCCATGCCCCGGTGCGATGCGGTGACGGCCACGAGCACGATCTGGTCCATGGGCTGCAGCGGACCGATGCGGTGGATGACACGCGCGCCATGGATGCCGAAGCGCTGGACCGCCTCGTCGATGATGGCCTCGATGGATTTCTCGGTCATGCCCGGGTAGTGCTCCAGCTCCATGCTGGCCACGGCGGCGCCCTCGTTGCGGTCGCGCACCGTGCCGATGAAGCTGCAGACCGCGCCCACGCGCGCGTCGCCGCCGCGCAGGGCGGCGAGTTCGGCCGATACGTCGAAATCCTCGGTCTGGATGGATACACGGGCTGCTTGCATGCCCGCATTGTCGCAGGGCGGCGGCGCACCAGGGCGCACCAGGGACTGGCGAACGCGGTAGCATTGCCCTCCCCCGCCGCCGGCCTTTTGCTGCAGCGGGCCATGCATGGCCACACTCACGATCACCACCCCCGAATACACGCTCTACCCGTCGCCGCGCAACGAGCAGCGCGTGGTCTACGAGCACCAGCTGTTCGTGTCCCATCCCTACACCATCATCCATCTGCCCGACTACAACTTTCGCGGCAAGGCCACGCTGTTCGCAGCCCACCGCCTGGCCGACGGCAAGATGGGCCAGCTCGTGAGCTGCGAGCTGGCCGAGGACCTTGCACGCTTCGAGCGCCTGTTCGAACCCGATTGAGGCGCGCCATGGACGAGACCAGCCAGATACAGCCGCCGCCGAGCTTTGCCGCCTTGTATGCCGACCGGCACGGCCGGCTCAAGGCATCGATTGCAGACGTGGTCGGGCGCTATGAACTGTGCGAGGACCTGGCCAGCCACCTGGTCGAGCAGGCGCAGACGCTCTATCACTCCGGCAACTCCTCGGAGCAAGGCGTGCTGCTGGGCATGCACGCGGGCCTGGCGGCCGAGGGCTCCATCGTCAGCCCTGGCGAGGCGCGCTGGATCGTGCAGCGCCTGGCCGAGCTGCTGGAGTGGCAGGCACCGCTGCTGCCCGATGCATCACCCCCTCCCGGCGCCGAAGGCGCAGCCTGAAGGCCACCACCCTGGCGCTCAGGCGCGCTACACTGCGCGCCATGCCTGCAATCTTTGCCTTCCCCACATGCCACGGTGATGCCGTGCGCCTGTGCCTGGGCAAAGCCTGCAAACCCCAGCTCGTCTGACCGGAGCTGAGGTTCCGTCCAGATGAGCGACGGAACCGGCCCGGCAGCCTCCATCTCCCCTTCCCGCATCCCTTCAGGCGCCTGCTTTTCCGCCCTCGGTCTGGCCGGTGGCTGCGTCCGGTCGTTCATTGTTTGAATCACCCGAAGGGATCTTCCATGTCTTTGCCTTCCACCACCTCGCCGCAAGCCCGATTCCAGGGGCTGTGGCTTCCGCTGGTCACGCCCTTTCTTCCTGGAGATGAGGCGGCGGTGGACCACGGGGCGCTGCGCGCCCTGGTGCAGCACTACAACGCCACCGGCATCGCCGGCTACGTGGCCTGCGGCTCGACCGCCGAGGCCGCCGCGCTGAGCGAAGCGGAGCACGATGCCACCCTGTCCACCATCCTCTCAGCGGCCCATGGCATGCCCGTGGTCATGGGAGTTTCCGACTGCCACCTGGGGCATGCGCTGGCCCGCGTTCAGGCACTGAACGCCCTGCCGCTGGCCGGCATTCTGGTGCCCGCGCCGCATTACATACGCCCGTCGCAGGCAGGGCTGCTGCAGTGGTTCACGGCGATTGCCGAGCGCAGCGCCCATCCGGTCATCGTCTACGACATTCCCTACCGCACCGGCGTGGTGCTGGAGCTGGCCACGCTGCGTGCGCTGGCCGCACATGAGCGCATCGTGGCCATCAAGGATTGCGGGGGCGATGCCGCCAAGACCCAGGCACTGATCGCCGATGGGCAACTGCAGGTGCTGGCCGGCGAAGACGCGCAGATCTTTTCCACGCTGGCCCTGGGCGGTGCGGGAGCGATTGCTGCCAGCGCGCACGCGCATACACGGCACTTCGTCGCGTTGATGCAATGCCTGGAGCGTGGCGACCTGCCCGCTGCCCGTGCGCTGTGGCAGCCGCTGCAGCCGCACATCGCCGCCTGCTTTGCCGAGCCCAATCCCGCACCCATCAAGGCCTTGCTGGCGCAGCAGGGCCGAATGCGGGCAACGCTGCGGGCGCCCATGCAACCGGCCTCGGCCGCGCTGGCGCAGTGGCTGGCCGGGATTCAGCTGCCGCTGCTGCCGTCTGCAGATGGTGTTGCAGAGCGCAGGTCGGCATAGCGGTTCAGGATGCGTTGCACCTGACCGTGCGTCCACTCGCCGCCCCGGGCCGCGGCAATGCCGCGCGCATTGAGTTCGGCGGCCATGGCGCGGTGCGTCAGCCCGCGCGCCTGCAGTTCGGCGAACAGCGCCTCATGCTGCTGGGCGAAGGCATCGGCCGTGGATTTGCGCTTTTCCACGGTGGCGCGCAGGTTGTCTGCGCCTGCGCGGCCCAGTTGCACGCCGCGCGCCTTGGCTTCGGACAGGGCCTTGCGCGTGCGCGCGCTGATGGCCTGGTCCACGGGCTTGTCGGTGGTCATTTGGGTCAACCTCCGGTCACGGGAGGAAAGAAAGCCACCTCGTCCCCCTGGCGAATGGCGGCACCGGCATCGCACAGGACCTGGTTCAGCGCCATGCGCACGGCCTTGCCAGGGGCCAGCGCTTCGGCGGCTGCACCGCCACGCGCAATCAGTTCCTCGCGCAGCGCGCCCACGGTGGCTGCCTCGGTGGACAGGGTTTCGCTGCCCGTGCCCAGGGCTTCGCGGATGGAGGCGAAATAGCGCACGGTGATGGTGATGGCGATGGGGACGGCCTGGCTCATGACAGCAGCTCCGAAAAGGCGATGAAGCGCACCCGGTCGCCCGGCGCAATGGCCTGGCCCGGCGGGTTGTCCACCACGCCATCGCCCCAGGCCGCCGAGGTCAGCACGCCCGAACTCTGGTTGCGGAACAGCTCCAGCCCGCCGCTGTCGTTGTAGCGCACGCGCAGGAATTCGCGGCGCTTGTCCCCGCGCGGCCAATGGAAGTCGGCGCGCACCTCGACCGAGCGCGGCAGCGCCTGCTGCACGCCCTGCAGGCGCAGCACGAAGGGGCGCACCAGCAAAAGGAAGGTGACGAAGCTGGAGACCGGATTGCCGGGCAGGCCGATGAAGTGGGCAAAGCCTTCGCCCTCGCGGTTCACACGGCCATAGGCAAAGGGCTTGCCGGGCTTGACGGCGATCTGCCAGAGGTCGAGCTGGCCCAGCGCCTGCACGGCGGGCTTGACATGGTCTTCTTCGCCGACAGACACCCCGCCGCTGGTCAGGATCAGGTCATGCGCGCGGGCCGCTTCGCGCAGGGCCTGCACGGTGGCCTCGCGCCGGTCGGGGACGATGCCGAAGTCGGTGACCTCGCAGCCCATGCGCTGCAGCAGGGCGCGAAGGAAGAATCGGTTGCTGTTGTAGATGCTGCCGGGCGGCATCTGTTCGGGCGCCACGGTGCCCGGCATGACCAGCTCGTCGCCTGTGGAGAACAAGGCCACGCGCGGCTTGCGTGCCACGCGCAAAGAGGCCAGGCCGATGCTGGCCGCCAGGCCCAGCTCGGCCGGCGACAGGCGCGTGCCGGCCGCGATGACGGTGGCGCCGCGCCGGATGTCTTCGCCCGAGCGGCGTATCCATTGCCCGGCCTCGGGCCGCGCCTTGATGCGCACGCGACCGTCTTCCAGGACTTCGCAGTCTTCCTGCATGACGATGGCATCGGCACCTTCGGGCACCGGAGCGCCCGTGAAGATGCGCGCCACCGTGCCCACGGCCAGCGGCTGGCCCACGGCGCCTGCGGGTATGCGCTGCGAGACGGGCAGCTCGGCATTGCCCTGCGTGCATTCGGCGCTGCGCACGGCGTAGCCGTCCATGGCACTGTTGTCCTGGGGCGGCACTTGCAGCGGAGAGACGGCATCGGCCAGCAGCACACGGCCATCGGCATCGAAGCTGTCCACGGTGTCATCGCCGGCCAGCGGCAGGGCCTGGGCCAGCAATTCGGCCAGCGCTTCGTCAAGGGGCTTGAGCGGGGCTCGCATGGTGTTTTCCTAATTTCGAGGGAGGCCTGGGGCACGGTAGCGCAGTTGCTGCGCATGCTCCAGCAGCCATTGCAGTATCTGCCCTGGCGCATTGAGATCGAGCACGGGCTGGCGCGGCGGCTCTGGCAGGCGCTGCGGTGCGTCGGTGGCAATGGCCAGCACATGGGGGTCGTGCGGATACAGGGGCGCCTGGGTCTTGCCGGCGCTGGCGCGCTCGGGCTGATCGCGCCAGATCTCTATTTTGGGCAGGTCGGCGTGCTTGAAGCCTTCGACCAGCACCCAATCCACGCGCGGATCGAGTTCGGCCAGCATGTCATGCACCGACAGCTCCGTGGGACGGGGGAATTCGCGCATCAGCGCCAGACGGCGATCCGAGGCCAGCACCACTTCATAGGCGCCCGCCTTGCGGTGGCGCCAGCTGTCCTTGCCCTCATGATCGACATCGAAATGGTGGTGGGCATGCTTGACCACCGAAACGCTGAGCCCCTGCGCACGCATCAGCGTGATCAGGGGCTCCACCAGGCTGGTCTTGCCCGAGCCCGAGTAGCCGGCGAAGCCGATGACCTTCATCGCCATGCCCTCCTGCTGCGGACCTTTGGACAGCCCGGCTGCCGCATCAGTCGCAATGCCGGGCGATATAGGCCTTGACCTGCTCGGCGTCGGCCGGCAAGTCGGTCACGCGCTTGGGCAGGTCCTCGATGCCTTCGAACTTGGCCGGGCGATCGGGCAGGCGGCCCAGGGCCTCCTCGATGGTGGCGGCGAACTTGATGGGCAGTGCCGTCTCCAGCACGATCATGGGCACGCCGGCCTGCAGCTGCTCGCGCGCCACCTTGACGCCGTCGGCCGTGTGCGTGTCGATCATGGTGCCGAAGCGCTCGAAGGTATCGCGGATGGTGGCCAGGCGGTCAGCATGCGTGCTCTTTCCGCTAACGAAGCCGTAGCGGGCAGCAGCTTCCTGGAACAGCGGATTGCCGCCCAGGTCGAAGCGGCCCTGGCGTGCCACGCCCTCGGCGAACAATTCGCGCGTGGCTTGGCCATCGCGGCCCAGCAGGTCGAACACGAAGCGTTCGAAGTTGCTGGCCTTGGAGATGTCCATCGAGGGGCTTGATGTCTCGTAGGTATGTTCGCTGCCGCGCACCACGTAGGCGCCCGTGCGGAAGAACTCGTCGAGCACATCGTTCTCGTTGGTTGCCACCACCAGGCGCGCTATCGGCAGGCCCATCTGGCGCGCCACGTGGCCGGCGCAGATGTTGCCGAAGTTGCCGCTGGGCACCGTGAAGCTGACCTTCTGGTCATTGCTCTGCGTGGCCTGCAGGTAGCCGGCAAAGTAGTAGACGACCTGGGCCAGCAGGCGGGCCCAGTTGATCGAGTTGACCGTGCCGATCTTGTACTTCGCCTTGAAGGCGTGGTCGTTGGAGACGGCCTTGACGATGTCCTGGCAGTCGTCGAACACGCCCTCGATGGCGATGTTGTGGATGTTGGCGTCCTGCAGGCTGAACATCTGGGCCTGCTGGAAGGGGCTCATGCGGCCGCGCGGGCTGGTCATGAACACGCGCACGCCCTTTTTGCCGCGCATGGCGTACTCGGCCGCGCTGCCGGTGTCACCGCTGGTAGCGCCCAGGATGTTGAGCTCCTCGCCACGGCGGCCCAGTTCGTACTCGAACAGGTTGCCCAGCAGCTGCATGGCCATGTCCTTGAAGGCCAGCGTGGGACCGTTGGACAGGGCTTCGAGCCACAGGCCGTCTTCCAGCGGGCGCAGCGGCGTGATCTCGGCCGTGCCGAACACCTGCTGCGTATAGGTCTTGGCGCACAGGGCGCGCAGATCCTCGGCCGGGATGTCGTCGATGTACAGGCTCAGGATCTCGAAGGCCAGCGCTGCGTAGCCCTGCTCCTTGTAGATGCTGCGCAGCTCGCCCAGGCGAGCGGCATCGATCTGCGGATAGTGCTCGGGCAGGTACAGCCCGCCATCGGGCGCCAGGCCCTCGAGCAGGATGTCGCAAAAGCGCTTGCGGTCCGCGTGGCCGCGCGTGGAAAGATAAAGCATGTCGCTTCCTCGTCAGTATTCTGTGAGACGGGGCGCGGCCGATGCCAGGGATGCCGAGCAAGGGCCGCCCCGCAGCGAGGGCGTCGTCCCCCTCCCGCGTGCGAGAGAGGGGGAAGCGGCGCAGCCGCTCAGGGGGTGTCTTAGTTCAACTCTTCCTTGCGGATGCGGTTGATAGGAGCCAGCACCGTGGGCAGTTGCTGGATCTGGGCCAGGGCCGTGTCCATATCGCCTTCGCGCGTGGCATGGGTCAGGATGATCAGGTCGGTCTGCGGCACGCCCTGGCTACCTTCGCTGTCGCCGCTCACTTCGCCGGCCTCTCGCTGCAGCAGGGCGTCGATGCTGATGCCCATGCCCGCGAGGATGCTGGTGATCTTGGCCAGCACACCGGCTTCGTCGGCCACGCGGATGCGCAGGTAGTAGCTGGTGACCACCTCGCTCATGGGCAGCACGGGCAGCTCGCCACCTGCGGCGACCAGCGTGTTCGACTGGAAGGCCAGCGGGGGCACGCGGTGCTCGGGGTCGGCCGTGTGCAGGCGGGCGATGTCCACCAGATCGGCGATCACGGCGCTGGCCGTGGGCTCGGAGCCTGCGCCCTTGCCGTAGTACAGCGTGGTGCCAACGGCATCGCCATGGACGACGACGGCGTTCATCGCGCCTTCCACGTTCGCGATCAGGCGCTTGGTCGGCACCAGGCTGGGGTGCACGCGCAGCTCGATGCCCTTGTCCGTGCGCTTGGTGATGCCCAGCAGCTTGATGCGGTAGCCCAGTTGCTCGGCGTACTTGATGTCGGCCGCAGACAGCTTGGTGATGCCTTCCACATGCGCCTTGTCGAACTGCACGGGAATGCCGAAGGCGATGGCGCTCATCAGCGTGACCTTGTGGGCGGCGTCCACGCCTTCGATGTCGAAGGTCGGATCGGCTTCGGCATAGCCCAGGCGCTGGGCTTCCTTGAGCACCACGTCGAAGTCCAGGCCCTTGTCGCGCATTTCGGACAGGATGAAGTTGGTCGTGCCGTTGATGATGCCGGCCACCCACTGGATCTGGTTGGCCGTCAGGCCTTCGCGCAGCGCCTTGATGATGGGAATGCCACCGGCCACGGCCGCTTCGTAGGCCACCATCACGCCCTTCTCGGCGGCGGCCTTGAAGATTTCGCTGCCATGCACGGCCAGCAGGGCCTTGTTGGCCGTGACCACATGCTTGCCGGCGGCAATGGCTTCCAGCACCAGGGCCTTGGCAATGCCGTAGCCGCCGATCAGCTCGATCACCACGTCGATCTCGGGGTTGGCGATGATCTCGCGCGCATCGCCGACCACCTTGGCCGTGTCGCCCACGACGGAGCGGGCGCGTTCCGTATCCAGGTCGGCCACCATGGCAATCTCAATACCGCGGCCCGCACGGCGGCGGATCTCTTCCTGATTGCGCTGCAGCACGTTGAAGGTGCCGCTGCCCACGGTGCCAATGCCCAGAAGGCCTACTTGGATCGGTTTCATAAACTACTTGCCAGTCAAAAAACGCTGCGGCGCCCAGAGGGTGCGCGCCGGCAGCCGGTAAAAAGCAATGGCCGGCGGAAGGCCCTCTCCTCCACCGGCCCGCACAGCTCAGCCGCGGTCCGTGCCGTGGCGCTTGCGGTATTTCTCGAGGAACACTGCGAGACGGCGGATGGCCTCGCGCAGGTCGGTGTCGTGCGGCAGGAAGACGATGCGGAAATGGTCGGGGTGCGGCCAGTTGAAGCCTGTTCCCTGCACCAGCATGACCTTGGTCTCTTGCAGCACTTCCAGGAAGAACGCCTGGTCATCCTTGATCGGGTAGATCTCGGGGTCCAGGCGCGGGAACATGTACAGCGCGGCTTGCGGCTTGACGCAGCTCACGCCGGGGATTTCGGTGATCAGCTTGTGGGCCAGATCGCGCTGCACGCGCAGTCGGCCGCCCTCCTGCACCAGCTCGTCGATGCTCTGGTGGCCGCCCAGCGCCGTCTGCACGGCCCATTGGCCGGGCACATTGGCGCACAGGCGCATGTTGGAGAGCATGTTCAGGCCCTCGATATAGTCCCGGGCCGCCTTCTTGTCGCCCGAGACCACCATCCAGCCGGCGCGGTAGCCGCAGCTGCGATAGGCCTTGGACAGCGAGTTGAAGGTCAGCGTCAGCACATCGGTGGACAGGCTGGCGAGCGGCGTGTGCACCACGTCGTCGTACAGCACCTTGTCATAGACCTCGTCGGCAAAGATCACCAGGCCATGCTCGCGGGCCAGCGCCACGATGCTTTGCAGCAGCTGCTTGCTGTACAGGGCGCCCGTCGGGTTGTTGGGATTGATGACGACGATGCCCTTGGTGCGCGGCGTGATCTTGGCGCGGATGTCGTCCAGGTCGGGCATCCAGCCGTTGGACTCGTCACACATATAGTGCACGGGCGTGCCGCCCGACAGGCTGGTGACGGCGGTCCACAGCGGATAGTCGGGCGCCGGCAGCAGCATCTCGTCGCCGTCGTCCAGCAGCGCGTTCGTGGCCAGGCTGATCAGCTCGGATGCGCCATTGCCCAGGTAGATATCGTCCAGTGTCACGCCCAGGATGCCCTGGCGCTGGGTCTCATGCATCACGGCCTTGCGCGCTGCGAAGATGCCCTTGCTGTCCGAGTAGCCTGCCGAATTGGGCAGGTTGCGGATCATGTCCTGCTGCACTTCCTCGGGGGCATCGAAGCCGAACACGGCCAGGTTGCCGATATTGAGCTTGATGATCTTCTGCCCGTCCTCTTCCATCTTCTTCGCCGCGTCCATGATGGGCCCGCGGATGTCATAACAGACGTTGGCTAGTTTTGCGGATTTGAGAACGGTTTTCATGCTGAGAATATGAAAGTGGCCGGCGCGGGCTTGCGGCCTTCATGCACGCCAAAGTGCCCCATGCACCCTGGTGAAACCTATAATTTGACCACAGTTCCGCAATGCAGCATCGCCCTGGCCCCGGCCATGTGGCGGCCACCCCCATCGCGCAGACCGCGCCACCCTCATCCATGAAATTCCACGCCGACAAATCCGAAGCACAGAGCATCACGGGCTATGGCCCCGGCTGGGTCGCTGTGGACAGGGAAAAATTCGAGCACAGTCTGCTGGTAGGCGCCAAGGGCCTGCGCCAGGCCTGGGACTGCGTCCGCTTCGAGGACCTGACGCCCGAGCACTTTGAGGCGCTGTCCCAACTGGATGCCGAAGTCATCATCCTGGGCAGCGGCCAGCGCAACCGCTTCCCACCGGCGGCCTGGCTGCGCCCCCTCATGGCCCGGCGCATAGGCCTGGAAAGCATGGACACGCAGGCCGCGTGTCGCACCTACAACATCCTTGCCAGCGAAGGCCGTAACGTCGTCGCGGCCCTACTCTTGGAGTAGACTCCTGCCCCCCTGATTGGGTGAAATCCCGTTTTCAGGGTAAAATTGCAGGTTGCGGTTGGGGGCATTTCCGATAAAAGCAAAAACACAAACACGGCCCTCGGCATTTCAACGACTACACCCGAGAGATATAAGCGCATGGCGATCGTTGTCAACAAACCCCTTCCCGAATTTGAAGCCAACGCTACCGGCGGGATCAAGGTGACCAACACCTCCCACACGGGCCAGATTCTGATCCTGTATTTCTACCCAAAGGACAATACGCCTGGCTGCACCACTGAAGCCATGCAGTTCCGCGACAAGTACAAGGACTTCGTGAAAGCTGGTGCCACCGTGTTTGGCGTCTCGCGCGACAACATGAAGTCGCACGACGACTTCAAGGAAAAGCTGGAACTGCCGTTCGAGCTCATCGCCGATACGGAAGAAAAGATGTGCCACATGTTCGGCGTGGTCAAGAACAAGATCATGTACGGCAAGAAGGTGAAGGGCATCGAGCGTTCCACCTTCCTGGTGGGCACCGATGGCCTGCTGGTGCAGGAATGGCGCGGCCTGAAGGTCCCCGGCCACGTTGACGAGGTGCTCAAGGCTGTCAAGACCCTGAAGGCACTGAAGCAGGCCGCCTGATAGCGACAATCTGACAGGCGACAAAGCGCCGGCCGACATATTCAGGCCATCAGCCTATGCATAATGGGACGATGCCTCTTAGCAAAGACGCTTTTCCCTGTCACCCCACCAAAGCCGCCTCGGTTTCCAGGCGGCTTTGTGCTTTTTGATCCCTGTTGAGGAACGGTTCGTCCACTATGCCCCTGCCCCCCGCACCCGGCCGCCGTGCCGCCAAGCTCTCCCCCGAAGCCTTTCTTCCCGTGCGCGGTGCCCAGCACGCAGACCCCCTGCCCGCTGACGATCTTCCCGATGCAGCCGAGGCCGTAGCTGCCGCCGCGACGCGCAAGCGCAAGCCGGCCCCAGCCGCCGCCTCCAACAACACCGCCACAACTGCAAAGCCCGCACCTGATCGCGGCTGAGCGAGCGCCCGGCCGAGGGGCG
>NZ_LFJT01000037.1:0-63092 GCF_001682645.1 Delftia sp. JD2 | reverse complement strand
TGGAAGAAAGCGGTGCTGTGGCTGGTGGGCATGGCATGGCGCGGCTTCGCGGGCAGGCAGGGTCAGCTGTCAGCCAGCCCCTGGCACAACTGCGCAAGGCTGGCCACCGTGACGTGGGGCGTGGACCCCTCGTGAGGCCATGCTACGCCCGTGCGGTTGAGCCAGACTGCGTGCATACCCGCATCCATGGCGCCCAGCGCATCCAGCCGCGCGTCGTCGCCAATGTGCAGCACCTCGTCAGGCGCCACGCCTGCCGCCGCCGCTGCCGCGTGGAAAAAGCGCACATCGGGCTTGGCCATGCCGGCCTTGGTCGCGCTCAGCGCGGCATGGAAATGCTCGCCAATGCCCACCACGTGCACGCTGGCGTTGCCGTTGCTCAGCGCCACCACGGGCCAGCGCGCGGCCAGGAACTGCAGGGCGGGCAGCGCGTCCTCGTACAGGTCCACGCGCTGGCGCTCGGCAAAGAAGATGTCGAAGGCCGTTTCCGCCAAGCCGCCATCGTCGCCATTGCGCTGCAGCGCCAGGCGGATGGACTCGCGGCGCAGGCCGCTCAGGTCGTGGGCAAGGTCCGGGCGGTCACGCTCGATCTGCACGCGGATGGCGCGCAGGGTGGCCACGTCGCGCAGCGCTGCGGCCGTGGTGGGCGCATGGGCGTGCAGCCAGTCCAGCAGCACCTGTTCGGCGCGCGAGATGGCTGGCCACACGGGCCACAGCGTGTCATCCAGGTCGATGGAAATGGCGCGGATGCGGCCGCTGCGGCGCAGCTGCTGCAATGCGGCCAATGCAGGGTAAAGAGAGGATTCGGCGAGGGGGGCGATGGTGGCTTGGGACATGGTTCGAGCATAGCGAAGGCAGCCGTTGCCGGCTGCAGCCGGGTCATCCGACTCGCGTGGCAGGCGGCTCCGTCCTGCCACAATCGGCCCCATGCCTTCCCGCTTCGCGCCAGAACCTCCATTCCGCCACGACCAACCCCAGCGCACCGCCGTGCTGCTGTGCAACCTTGGAACGCCCGATGCGCCCACGGCCCCGGCCGTGCGCCGCTACCTGGCGCAGTTCCTGGGCGACGACCGCGTGGTCGAGATCCCCAGGATTGCCTGGCTGCCCATCCTGCACGGCATCATCCTGCGCACGCGGCCGGCCAAGTCGGCGGCCAAGTACGCCACCGTCTGGCATGAGAAGGACGGCTCCCCCCTGCAGCACTGGAGCGCGCGCCAGGCCCTGCTGCTGCGCGGCTGGCTGGGCGAGGCCGGACACAACGTGCTGGTGCGCCATGCCATGCGCTACGGCAACCCGTCCATCCCCAGCGTGCTCGATGCCCTCAAGGCCGAGGGCGCCACGCGCATCCTCATCCTGCCGCTGTACCCGCAGTACTCGGGCACGACCACGGCCAGCGTGTTCGACGCGGTCTACGACTGGGCCCGCACCCAGCGCCACATCCCCGAGCTGCGCTTCGTCAACCGCTACCACGACGACGCTTCCTATATCGACGCGCTGGCCCAGCGCATCGAGGCCCACTGGCGCGGCAACGGCCGTGGCGAGAAACTGGTCATGAGCTTTCATGGCGTGCCCGAGCGCACGCTGCACCTGGGCGACCCCTACCACTGCGAATCGCGCAAGACCGCCCGCCTGCTGGCCGAGCGCCTGGGCCTGTCGCCCTCGCAATACCTGGTGACCTTCCAGTCGCGCTTTGGCAAGGCCAAATGGCTGGAGCCCTATACCGAGCCCTCGCTGATCGAGCTGGCACGCAGCGGCACCAAACGGGTGGACGTGGTCTGCCCCGGCTTCACCAGCGACTGCCTGGAAACGCTGGAGGAAATCAGCCAGGAAGCGCGCGAGGCCTTCATGCATGCGGGCGGCGAGCAGTTCGAATACATTGCCTGCCTCAACGACAGCGCGCCCTGGATCACGGCGCTGAGCCGCATCGCCCAGCAGCATATGCAGGGCTGGCCCACGCAGAAGGCGCCGCAGGCCGAACTCGACGCCAGCCTGGAGCGCGCCAAGGCCGTGGGCGCACAGCGCTGAGGCCGTTCTGCATCTTCTGCGCCGCGCCATATAACCCTGCCTCATGAGCAGAATGCATAAGCGTCTTTGTATATAGATGCTGCAAGCGGGACAATTGCACTCCAGTTGCTTGTTCCGCCGGTCTTCCATGATCGGCCCCAGCCATCATGACCAAGACATTTCTTCCCTCGCTGCGCCTGGCAGTCCCGCTGCTGGCGCTGGGCCTTGCCTGCACCGCCCTCGGCACGGCCCACGCCGCCGCCCCCCTGCTCACCCCTGCCGGCGTGCAGGCCGCCGCCGGCCAGGACGCCGTGCGCATCATCGACATCCGCGATCCCAAGGCCTATGGCGAGCGCCATATTCCAGGCGCGCTCAACGCCCCCTACGGCAAATGGCGCGGCCCTGCCACCAACCCCGGTGAGCTGCCCGAGCTGCCCAAGCTCACCGAACTCGTGCAGTCCCTGGGGCTGACACCCGCCACCCACGCCATCGTGGTCTCCACGGGTGCGGACGCCACCGACTTCGGCGCCGCAGCGCGCGTGTACTGGACGCTCAAGCTGCTGGGCCTCAAGGAGCTGTCCGTGCTCAACGGCGGCATGAAGGCCTGGAACGAGCAAAAGCTCCCGCAGGACAACGAGGCCGTCAAAGTCGCTCGCAGCAGCTACCAGCCCCAGCTCGACACCAGCCTGATCGCCACGCGCGAGGACGTGGGCCAGCACGTCAGGCTCAGCAACGCCGCCCTGGTGGACTCGCGCCCCGACGCCTTCTACCAGGGCAAGACGCGCGCGCCTGCCGCCAAGATCTCGGGCACCCTGCCCGGCGCGCAGCAGCTGGACTTCAACCAGTGGTTCGTGCCCGGCACCTCCACCTTTGTCGATACCGCGACGGCCAAGCAGATCGCGGCCAAGGTCAAGCGCGAGCAGGGCCAGGACATGGTGGCCTTCTGCAACACCGGCCACTGGGCGGCCACCGACTGGTTCGGCCTGTCCGAAGTCGCAGGCCTGCCGGGCGTCAAGCTGTATGCGGGCTCCATGGTGGACTGGACGCAGCAGGCCGATGCGCCGCCCATGGCCAACCAGCCCGGCCGCGCCGAATCCCTGGCCTACGACGCCAAGCAGTGGTGGGAAAAAAAGTTCAAGTAAACACCCCCTGAGGCGCTTGCGCGCCTTCCCGCCGTGGCACGGCGCCTCTCTACCCGCTTCGCGGGGGAGGGCGACTGCATGGAGAAAAATGACATGAAACGACTTCCTCTTGCGGCCATCCTGGCCGTTTTCTTTGGCTGGCTGCTGTGGAGCGTCTCGGTGCGCCAGGCCGCGCTGTTCGCCGTGGGCCTGGGCCTGGGCGCGGTGCTGGCCGGCAAGCGCTTCGGCTTCACCACGGGCTGGCGCATGCTGATCGAGGACAAGGACGCCAGCGGCGTCTTCGGCCAGTTGCTGCTGCTGGCGCTGGCCGCCGCGCTGGCCATGCCGCTGCTGGGCCACTATCCCGAACTCACGGCCGCTCTGGGCCCGCCCAGCATCAGCCTGCTGGTGGGCGCCTTCGTCTTCGGCCTGTGCATGCAGATTGCAGACGGTTGCGGCAGCGGCACCCTGTACAAGGCCGGCATGGGCATTCCCATGAACGCGGCCATCCTGCCCGTGTTCGCCATCGGCAGCTTCCTGGGCAGCCTGCACCTGGGGTGGTGGCTGGACCTGGGCAACACCCAGCCAGTGGGCCTGGTCACGGCCTGGGGCTGGGCCCCTGCCCTGCTGGCCACGCTGGCGGCGCTGGCCGTGGTCGCGCTGGGCGTGGCCTGGTATGTGCGTGGCGCCAACATGGCACTCAAGCGCCCGGCCAAGCCGCTGTTCGTGCGCAAGTGGGTGGTGGGCGCGGTGCTGCTGGCCGTGCTGGCCACGCTCAACCTCATCATTGCGGGCCAGCCCTGGGGCGTGGTCTACGGATTCGGCCTGTGGGCCGCCAAGATCGCCAACGCCACAGGCGCCGTGGACCTGGCCGGCAACTGGTTCTGGAGCCAGCCCGGCAACGCCGCGCGCCTGCACGAGACCGTGCTGCTGGACGTGACCAGCATCACCAACATCGGCATCCTGGGCGGCGCCCTGTGGGTGGCTGCCGCCAAGCCCGTCAATGCCAAGCCGCTCACGGGCACGCAATGGATGGTGGCCCTGGTGGCCGGCCTGGTGCTGGGCTACAGCTCGCGCCTGGCCTTCGGCTGCAATGTGGGCGCCATGCTCTCGGGTATCTCCACGGGCAGCATACACGGCTGGATCTGGGTGCCACTGGCCTTTGCCGGCACCATCTTCGGCCTGCGCATCCGCCGCCACTTCAATTTCTGACAGGACCCGCCATGACACAGCAAAACACCCTGCGCGCGGTCTTCTGGGCCGTGCTCGTCCTCTTCCTGGCCTGGGACCACCTGCACTCGCCGCCCGTGGACCTGCGCTTCGAGGCGCCGCTGATCGCGGCCGGCTCGGGCAAGGCCACGCAAGGCGGGCACTGCTCGATGCCGGCGGGCAAATAGGTCTGCTGATGGCAGGACCTCACGACTGAATTCGCCTGAATGAAAAAGCCCCTTGGCAGTGCCAAGGGGCTTTTTTGCTTCGCACGCCCCCTCAGGAGCAGGTTTTATTTGTCTTGAGCGATGACTCTCAGCAACTCGATGATCTTCTTCCTTTGCTCTTCTTCCACCGCCGACTGCCGGACCCTGAAAACAACGTAGGGGATGATGCAAAAAGCACAGGCCATAGCTGCAAGTGCCGCCTCTTGCGGTGCTCCCTGGACGCCAATGGTTGAGAGCATGAAAAAGACACCCATCACGGCGCCGATGTAGACAACGTACTTCATATTTCTTCTGGAACGAACCTGAGACAAGGATAAAAAATTGAACTGCAACGGGTGAGACGAGGAAGCTGCCTATTTGTGATCCCATCCGACGACATACCCGTCATCCACCGTGATACGCAGCCGATACCGGTTCCGGCCTGAGGGCTGGTACTTCCACACCTGACGATGTCTCGTCTTCATGACCTTGGAGTCGATGTCGACTGGGCTTCCAAGCGAATCGCATAGCTGCTCCTCTGTCTGCCCCTGCCAGAACATCTTTTTCATGATGCGCTCGACAATGTCCGCATCGCCGTACTTCTCCATAAGCCGCGCCCTCTTCTTCTCATTCAAGACATGCGCCAAATAGAAATATCCAACAGCGCCAAGAATCAAGAGAATCAGCAATGTCATGACCATGCCCTCATTCAAATGAACGGCAATAGTAACAAATTAAAACATTGAAGCATGGCGCGCTTCAGGCACCAGCAAACGCTAGGTGACCATCCTGCATCTTGGCAAGCGATAGGGCGAGGAGCGCATCAGAGAGAGAGCAAGGACCACGTCAGGTCCAGCCCGCTGACGTCTCTACCAGAACAGACGACTCGTTATCAACTTCGTGTGAACGTTAACGTTTTCTCGCCCTCAATCCGGCAGCAATCCGAGGACCTTCAGCCACTACGGCACGCTGGGCGCCGGCCCCTCGTCCGCACCTGCCGTCACGGGCAGCGGCGCGGTTTCCACGTCGAAGCCAGCCGCCTGCCAGGCCTTGAGGCCGCCCACCAGCGGGCGCACATTGGCAAAGCCGGCGCGCTGCAGCTGGCGCGCCAGGCGGGCGGCGGATATCTCGTTGGGGCAGTCGCAGTAGATCACCAGCCCGTGGGGATGGTCGTGCTGGGGCAGCAGGTGCGCATGCGACTCGCCGCCATCGCGCGGGCGCAGTTCCCAGGACTGGGCGCCGGGGATATGGCCCTGGCGGTACTGCGGCAGAGCGCGCACATCGATCACCGTGGGCTCCATGCCCTGGGCATGCAGGCCCGCCAGTTCGCGCACCGACATGCGCGGCATGCGCAATGAACGCACCATGCGATGGCGCTGCCACCACTTGCGCACGATGAACAGCCCCAGCGCCACGCCCAGCAGCAACAGGCCCCACTGGCCCAGCGCCGTGAGCACGCCCAGCAGGTCTTCCACCGTGGAGCTGAACAGCGAGCCCAGGTACACGGCCGAGCCCACCCAGATCAGCGCGCCCAGCCCGTCATACAGCACGAAGCTGCGCAGCGGCGTGCCCATCACGCCGGCCAGCGCGCTGGCGATGGAGGCAAACCCCGGCACGAACTTGGCCACCAGCAGCGACCTTGCGCCCCAGCGGCCATAGACGGTCTCGGTCTGGCGGATGCAGGCGTCGGGCGACAGCGAGATGCGGCAGATGCGCCCCAGCACCCGGTGGCCGTAGGCCTTGCCGGCCTGGTACCAGAACAGGTCGGCGATGAGTGCGGCGCTCACGGCCACGGCCACCAGCCACAGCAGGCGCACCCAGTCGGCGCCTTCCAGCGCGCCGGTCACGACAAGCACCGGGTAGGCCGGAATCGGCGCACCCAGCTGCTCGACGAACACATTGAGAAAGACGATGCCGAAGCCGTACTCGCGGATCAGCTCCACCAGAAAACCCATGTCAGGCCTCTCTTGCCCAGACGGTGCCCGCGCCCGAAAAGAAGGCGAGGCTGCACCCGTCGCAAATGCTAGCGCGGCAGCAACATCCGCGCCCGGCCCGGGTTGATGCTCAGCCGCGCTGCAGATGCTCCAGCACCCATTGCCAGTGCGCGGGCACGTTCAGCGCCGGCGCATGGCCGCAGCCGGGCACCTCCTGCCAGTGCAGCAGGCCGCGCGCGCCGGGGCCGCGCGTGGTCATTTCCCGGGCCACCTCGGGCAGCACCAGGTCCGAGTCCACGCCCCGCAGCAGCAGCACGGGAATCTGCAAGGCGTCGTAGTGCGGCCAGATGCCGTAGTCGTCGTCATGGGCCGTGAACTGCTCGATCATGGCCGGGTCGTAGTGCGGCGTGACGCGCCCATCGGGCAGGCGGCGCACGCTGGTTTCGGTGAGCTTGCGCCACTCGGCATCGCTGAGCCAGCCATAGGGCCGGTAGGCCTGGCGAAAGAACGCCTCCAGCTCGCCCACAGTATCGAAGGCCGGGGGCTGGCCCGCATAGGACCTGATGCGTGCAAGCGCCGACTCGGCCAGCTGCGGCGCATTGTCATTGAGCACCAGCGTGGCAATGCGTGCGCGCAGCGACGGCTCGAACAGGCCCGAGGCGCAGACCGTGCCAATCGCCCCGCCCATGGACGTGCCTACCCAATGCGCGCGCTCCAGCCCCAGCGCATCGAACAGCCCGCGCGCGATGCGGGCGTAGAAGCCCAGCCGGTATTCCTCGCGCGGCGCGCGGCTCCACTGGCTCAGGCCCCGGCCCGGCGTGTCGGGGCAGATCACGCGCCAGCCCTGGCCTGCCAGGAACTGCGCCAGTGCATCCATGTCGCGCCCCGTGCGTGCCAGCCCGTGCCAGGCGACGACGGTGCCCGCTGGCGCCACATCGGGCGCGGGCTGCCAGTCCATGTAGTGGATCTCGTAGCCCGCGCATTGCGTGTAGCAGGAAGCGGGTACGGGCGCGGATGAGGAAGATGCTTTGGAAGCCATGGGAGAAATCTCTGCTGTGCAGGAGCGGCCGGCCGCCTTGGCCGCCGGCCGCTCCAGGGCCTGGCTCACTCAGGAATGCGGATCAGCCCGTCGCTGACCTCGATGGTGTTGGCCGTGCTGGGCCGCGCCACGAAGGGCGGCACCTGGGCCGCCGTGATGGCGGGCGCCGCGCCCGGCTGGCCGCCGCGCGGCGTGGTGCGCACCACCTGGCTGGCGGGCAGCGCGGTGCTGCTGCGCAGGTTGGCCCACACGGCATCCATGGCCTGGTTGAAGTACGGATGCAGCGGCACGAAGCGCGTGTCGAAGCCCGAGAACGGCAGGAAGGCATCGAAGTGCTGGGCATTCACCACCTCGATATAGCGCAGCCGCGTGTTGCTGCCGTCCAGCCCCCGGTTGAGCACCGTGTAGGCGCGCGCATTGTGGTTGACCGGCACCAGCGCATCGCTGCGGCCCGCCACGATGATGGTGGGCTTGCCGCGCAGCTTGGCGGTGTGCAGCACCTCGTTGATGCCGGCGCGCACGGCGTCGCTCTGGGCACGCGTGGGCACGCTGCTTTCGGAGAGATTGAAGCCGGTCACCGGATCGAAGCCCGTCACCAGCGCGTGCTGGCACAGCGCGTTGTCCAGGCCCAGGTCGGCCACGCGCGTGGAGGGCGACACGGCAAACTGCCAGGCCTTGGCCCCGCCCACCGAGTCGTTGTAGACCACCGTGGCGGGCGTGCCGTTGGCCGTGCCATTGGCCGTGGCAAAGCTCTGAGCCAGCGCGGCCCCCGTGGCGGGCACCACGTCGCCCGTGGCATTGGCGGCCGCAAAGCTGGTGCGGCACAGGTTGGCATCCACGCCAAACCGGCCATAGGCCATGGTGTACATGGCAGACAGGATGGGGCCGTTGCCCAGCGCGTAGTGGGCGTTGTGCATGCGGTCGTGGTCACGCGTCCAGCCGTACAGGCGCAGCTTGCTCAGCGCATTGGCGGCGCGGTCGGCCGTGGTGCTGCCAATGACCAGGCCCTTGGCGGCCAGGCTGGTGCAGCGTGCCTCGGCCCGCGCCGTCATGGCGGTGAGGCCTATGTAGTTGAAGATGGATGTCTCGGTCAGCGCCGCATCGGGCGCCAGCGCCGCGCAGGGCTGGTAGATGTTGCCGTAGGTGGTGTACTCGGCCAGCGTGCGGCCCGGGTTGGGCATGGTCGCACTGCCCACGGCAATGGTGTAGCCCTGGCGCGTGGGCATCTCGGTCACGGGTTCGGAGGCCACCACGCCGTCGATCAGGCCGTCTGCATCCAGCTCGGCCGCGCGCAGCACGGCCGCGCCGCCGTTGGAGGCCGAGCCCGCCAGCACCAGCGTGTTGTCCTTGCCGAAGGGCACGGGGTCCTGCGTGGTGCCATAGCGGGCATTGAGCACGTACAGCGCATAGCGGGCCGCGGCCAGCGTGTCGTTGCCCCAGTCCTTTTCAGGGTTCTGCTGGGAATGCGCGTGCTTGATGGCAATGCGGTTGGGAAACGCAGCGTTGTAGGCGGCGCGCGCCGCATCGGTCAGCCGCGCGGCAAAGAAGGACAGGCTGCCCGCATCCGTGCGCGTGGCGCGCGTGCCGTCCAGCTTGTTGACGGTGTCGTCGCTCAGGTTGTGCAGGCCCACGCCCTTGCCCGCATCGGTCAGCGCCACGGCGCAGCCCTTCTTCAGGCCCCACTCGCCCGCCGTGCCGATGGCGCCATACACGCCGCGCGAGCCCGAGGACGGGCCCAGCACGATGCAGGGCCGGTTGCGGTCAAAACTGTCCGGCACCTGCACGGCCACCATGGTCTGCTTGCGGCCCGTGCCGTCGTCCAGCACGGCCAGGTACTCGCGCCCGGGGATCAGCCCTTCGCCCGTGGTCACCTGCCCGTCTGCCGTGATGTTGGGGCCGTACAGCGTGCCGTAGCCGCCGCCCGCCGTGGGGTCCAGGATGCCCCGGTAGTTGGAGTACAGCGCATTGCGCCGAAGCTCCGCCGCCGTGGGATTGGCAGGGTCCGCGTACAGGGGCGCGGCTGCGGCGCCCAGGCCCGTCTTGCCCAGGCCGCCCGTCAGCAAGTCCTGCGTGGCCGCCGTGGCGCCCGTGCCGGTGGCCGTGGCCGGATACACCGTGGCGCCCAGCTCGGTAAAGCCCTTGGGCAGATCGTTGCTGGGTTCATGCTCGCCGCTGCCGCAGGCTGCCAGCGCGGCCGCCGCCAGCGCCGTGAAGGCCCAGCGCCAGGGGGTTGCAGGAATCGACGACACCATCTCTTCACGCTTCAACATGCCCATCTCCTTGTGGTAGTTCTCTGATGCACGAATGCGCCAGGGGCCCTGGTCAGGCTCCGGCGCGGGAAGAACGCAGACGCCCCACGACGCCCGTGGGGAAATAGTAGACCGACAACACAAACAGCACGCCCAGCCACAGCAGCCAGCGGTCGGGAGACAGCAGCGCGGCCAGCCAGGGCAGGCTGTGCGCGGCCTCGCTGGCCACGCGCAGCAGGTCCTGCAGATAGCTCTGGGCAATGAGGAACAGCACCGAGCCGATCGCCGCGCCATAGATGGTGCCCATGCCGCCGATCACCACGATCAGCAGGCAGTCCATCATGATCTCGAACGACAGCGAGGTATCTGGCCCGTTATAACGCAGCCACAGCGCCAGCATGGCCCCGGCCACACAGGCGAACAGGGCCGACAGCACGCTGGACAGCGTGCGGTACACCACCACGCGGTAGCCGATGGCCTCGGCACGGAACTCGTTCTCGCGGATGGCCTGCAGCACGCGGCCGAACGGGGAGTTGACGATGCGCAGCAGCGCCAGCACCAGCGCCACGGCCAGCACGAACAGCAGGTAGTAGGTGATGATGCGCCCGTCGATCAGCACGCCCAGCACCTCGTTCTCGAAGGGCTCGAAGCTGGGCGACAGCCATTCGGGCAACTTGAAGCTCAGCCCGTCCTCCCCGCCCGTCCATTCCGACAGTTGGGAGGCCAGCGTCTGGAACGCCGCCGCCACGGCCAGCGTGATCATGGCAAAGAAGATGGCCCGTACCCGCAGCGAGAACAGGCCGATGGCCAGCGACAGCAGCAGCGACACCAGCAGCGCCGCGCCCAGGCCCAGCGCCAGCGCGCCCCAGCCCGCACCCATGCGCGAGGACGCTATCGCCACCCCATAGGCGCCAATGCCGAAGAACATGGTGTGCGCAAAGCTCACGATGCCGGTGTAGCCCAGCAGCAGATCGAAGCTGGCCACCAGCACCACGAAGATCAGCACCTTGGCCGCCACGTTCAGCGCCTTCACGCCAGGGAACACGAACGGCGCCGCCGCCAGCCCCAGGAAGATCAACAGCAGCAGCACCGCCAGCACGCGGCTGCGCGGCATGTCGCCGGAAAGCAATCGGTTGAGCATGTCGATCACTCCTTCAGCGGTTCGCTACGGGATAGACGCCCTGAGGCCGCCACAAGAGGATGGCCACCATCAACGCAATGTTGGAAAACAACGCCACCTTGGGCACCAGGAACCCCGTGTAGTTGGCCATCAGCCCCACCAGCAGCGCGCCGATCAGCGCCCCGCCTGTGCTGCCCAGCCCGCCGATGATGATCACGATGAAGATCAGCACATTGACCTGCGCGCCCATCTGCGGCACCACGCTCTGCTGGTACATGCCCCACATCACCCCGCCCAGCCCGGCCAAGGCCGAGCCCGCCACGAACACGCCCACGAACAGGCGGCGCACGCGGTAGCCCAGGGCCTCCACCATCTCGCGGTCCTGCACGCCTGCGCGGATCAGCAGGCCGATCTTGGTGCGCGACAGCGTCCAGGCCAGCAGGGCAAACACCGCCAGCCCCACCAGCACGGCCACCACGCGGTACTTTTCCACGGCGGCATCGCCCAGCAGCCAGGCGCCCTTCATGCCCTGGGGCAGCGGCAGCGGAATCTGCTGCGGGCCCCAGATGAGCTTGATCAGTTCCTCGCCGATGATCATGCCGCCCATGGTGATCAGGATCTGCTTGAGATGCTGGCCGTACACGGGCCGCACGATGAAGCGCTCGAACGCCAGCCCGATGGCGCCCGCCACCAGCATGGCCACCACCATGGCCGGCAGCACGGCCAGCAGGTTGCGCCACAGCTGCTCGGACCCCGTCCAGTCGCCCATGGCGCCCAGCACGCTGGTGGCCACGAAGGCGCCCAGCGCGATGAACACGCCGTGGCCGAAGTTCAGCACATCCATCAGCCCGAACACCAGCGTCAGCCCCGAGGCGATGATGAACACGATCATCCCCATGGCCAGCCCCGCCACCGTCAGCGTCAGCCAGGTCGAGGCCGAGCCCACCAGCGGCAGCGCCACCAGGGCCAGCACGGGCACCAGCAGCAGCGGCTTGAAATCCACATCCAGCCTGTTCAGCTTGTTCATAGCGAAAGCCCCAGCAGCGACTGCTGCAACGCCGCGTCTGCCGAGAACTCGGCCATGCCGCCCGCGTGCACCACGCGGCCGTTGTCCATCACCGCCACGCGGTCGCCCAGGCGGCGCGCAAAGCCCAGGTTCTGCTCCACCAGCACAATCGTCGTGCCGCCCGCCTTGAGCTGCGCGAAGGCCGCGATCATGTTCTCGATGATGGCCGGTGCCAGGCCCTTGCTGGGCTCGTCCACGATCAGCAGGTCACGCGGCTCCACGATGGCGCGCGCCACCGCCACCATCTGCTTTTGCCCGCCCGACAGCTTGCCGGCCGGGTGGTTCCAGAACTTCTCCACGGCCGGGAACATGCCGAAGATCCACTGCAGCCGCTGCGCGTCCATGCGGTCGGCGCGCGAGGCGCCGCGCGCGGCCAGCAGCAGGTTTTCCTGCACCGTCAGGTCCGCGAAGATGCCCATGTTCTCGGGCACATAGGCAATGTTCAGCCGCGCAATCGCGGGCGTGGGCAGGGCCGTGATGTCGGCCCCGCCAAAGGCGATGCGCCCCTGGCTGGCCCGCCACAGGCCCATGATGGTGCGCAGCGTGGTCGTCTTGCCCGCGCCGTTGCGCCCCAGCAGCATGGTCAGCTGCCCGCGCGGCACGGCCAGGTCCACGCCATGCAGGATGTGATAGGCCCCGATATGCGTGTGCACGCCCGACAGTTCGAGCAGGTTGGGGTTTGGGTTGAGGTTGGCGGCAGCGCTCATGCGGCCTCCTTCACGGCGCCCTGCTCCGGCATCACACCCAGGTAGGCCTGCTGCACCACAGGCGAGGCAATGACTTCGGCCGGCGGCCCATCGGCCACCAGCGTGCCACTGGTCAGCACGATGATGCGGTCGGCCAGCTCGCGCACCACATCCATCTTGTGCTCCACCAGCAGGATGATCTTGCTGCGGTCCTGCTTGAGCTTGCGTATCAGGTCCAGGATCACCGGCGCCTCGTCATGGCTCATGCCCGCCGTGGGCTCGTCGAACATATAGACCTGGGGTTCCAGCGCCATCAGCAAGGCCACCTCCAGCTTGCGCTGGTCGCCATGCGGCAGCGCGGCCACGGCCTCGTCGCGCCGGGCGGACAGGGCCACCTGGTCGAGGATGTGCAGCGCCCGCTGCGTCAATGCCCGGTGGTCGCTCCAGATGCTCCACAGGTTCAGGCCGCGCCGGTGCGGCCCCTCGTCGCGCGCCTGCACGGCCAGGCGCACGTTCTCCAGCACGCTCAGGTGCGGGAACAGATTGGTGAGCTGGAACGCCCGCCCCAGCCCGGCCCGCGTGCGCGCCGAAGGGGCCAGCCCCGTCAGCTCGCGCCCGCCCAGCAGCACGCGCCCGGCCGTGGCCTTGAGCTGCCCCGAGATCAGGTTGAAATACGTGGTCTTGCCCGCCCCGTTGGGGCCCACGATGGCCGTCAGCGTGCCCGGCTCGAAAGCGCAGCTCACGCCGTTGACGGCCACATGGCCCCCGAAGCGGATGGTCAGATCCTCTGTGCGCAACATTGCTCAGCGGCCGTTGCGGATGGGAACCTGCATCTCCTCGGGCTTGATCTCGCGCACCAGCTCGGGCACGCCCCAGGCCAGCGCCGGGTCCACGCGGATCTTGAAGTGGTACATGCTCTGCAGGGCCTGGTGGTCTTCCTTGCGGAAGGTCATCTGGCCCTTGGGCGTGTCGAAGCTCATGCCCTCCATGGCCTTGATCAGCGTGTTGGTCTTGGTGTCTCCACCTGTCTTCTTGAGCGCCGTCACGATGGCCATGGCCGCAGAGAAACCGCCGGCCGTGAAGAAATCCGGCGGCGTCTTGTACTGCTTGTAGTGCATGGACACCAGCGCCTCGTTCACCGGGTTCTTGGGAATGCCGTAGTAGTAGTACGTG
Organism: Delftia sp. JD2; assembly: GCF_001682645.1. Lineage (NCBI taxonomy): Bacteria > Pseudomonadati > Pseudomonadota > Betaproteobacteria > Burkholderiales > Comamonadaceae > Delftia > Delftia sp. JD2. The sequence goes on along the minus strand of NZ_LFJT01000037.1, from coordinate 49,288 downwards.
GCGCCCTCCATGCCCGGCAGATTCTTGTAGGCCGCCATGGCGGGCAGGATGTTGCCGCCCGTGGCGATCTCGATCCCGTAGCGCTTGAGATCCATGTCCGCAATCTTGAACGGATTGCCCGCCCCGGCCCACACGATCCAGATGATCTTCCTGCCCGGCTGGTCCTTGAGCTTGTCGATCAGCCGCTGCGCCCCTGCCGTGAAATCCGTGGTGGCGGCGGGCAGGTACTCCTCATGCGCCAGCTTGCCCTTCTTGATGGCGTCCTTGAAGGCCTTCACCCCATCGCGGCCGAAGGCGTTGTCCTGGGCCAGCGTGGCAATCGTCACGCCCGCCTTGTCGATGGCCACCGCATTGCTGATGGCGTCCTGGCTGGAGTTGCGGCCCGTGCGGAAGATGTACTTGTTCCACTTGTCGCCCGTGATCGAATCGGCCACGGCCGGCTCCACCAGCAAAATCTTCTTGTACTCCTCGGCCACCGGCAGCATGGCCAGCGCCACGCCGGACGACGTGGGCCCCACGGCCAGATCGGCCTTGTCATCGGAATACGCCGTGGCCAGCAGGCTCTTGCCCAGGTCGGGCTTGCCCTGGTCGTCCTTCTCGATCACCACCAGCTTTTTGCCATTCACCGCCATGCTGCCGCCCGTGGCGTACTCCAGCCCCATCAGCAGCCCGGCCTGGGTCTGCTTGCCATATGCCTCCAGCGCGCCGGTCTTGCTGTAGACGTGAGCAATGCGGATCTCGCCCTGCTGGGCCATGGCGGCAGGAGCCGCAGCGGCCATGGCTGCCATGGCAGAGAGTGCGAGGGCGGAATGCAGGAAGGGGCGGCGTTGCATGGTTTGTCTCCTTGGGTTGGCGGCTGGGCTGGCGCCCGCTGCTTTTGTGGGGAGGGACCATGCATGCTTTGTGCCAGGCGGGCCCGGGCGGGCCAAGGAGGCGCAATGGCGGGCGCGGGCAGAGCACGGGCAGCGAATGCCCGACTATTGAACAGATTCAGTGTCTTGAATTCAGACAGTTGCCTGAATCGGAAACAGGGCAAACCATGAACCCCTGGCACCCCTGGCACCCCTGGCATCTTCCCCTGCGCTTGGCCACGCAGGGCATCAGGCCTTGGCGAGCCGCTCCTTTGCCAGCTTCGTGCCTTCTGCCAGCGCCTTCAGCTTGCGCCACGCCACGTCCCGGCCCATGGGCGCCAGACCGCAGTTCGTGCAGGGGAACAGCCGCTCCTTCGGCACGAACTCCAGTGCCCGGCCGATGGTGTCCGCCACTTCCTCGGGTGTCTCCACCACGTCGCTGGCCACGTCGATCACGCCGACCATCACGTCCTTGCCGGCCAGCAGCCTCATCAGGTCGGGCGGCACATGGGAGTGGATGCATTCCAGGCTCACCTGGTCGATGCGGCTCCTGGCCAGCGCGGGAAACACCGTCTCGTACTGGCGCCATTCCTCGCCCAGCGTGCTCTTCCAATCCGTATTGGCCTTGATCCCGTAGCCGTAGCAGATATGCACGGCCGTCGTGCAGGTCAGGCCCTGCGCTGCGCGCTCCAGCGCCTGCACGCCCCAGTCGGCGGCGTCCTTCATGTAGACATTGAAGGCGGGCTCGTCGAACTGGATGATGTCCACGCCGTCGGCCTGCAGCGCCAGGGCCTCCTGGTTGAGCAGCTCGGCAAAGGCGAAGGCCATCTTGACCTTGTCGCCATAGAAGCGGTCCGCCACGGTATCGACGATGGTCATCGGGCCGGGCAGCGTGAACTTCAGCTTCTTCCTGGTGTGCGCACGCGCCAGCTGCGCCTCGAAGGCATGCACGCGGCCCTTCAGGCGCAGGGCGGCAACCACCTGCGGCACCATCGCGTCGTAGCGGTTGTCGCGGATGCCCATCTTCACCTTGTTGTCGAAGTCGATGCCCTCCACCTGCTCCAGAAAGCCATGCACGAAATGCTGGCGCGACTGCTCGCCGTCGCACACGATGTCCAGGCCCGCATCTTCCTGGGCCTTGATCCACAGCAGGGTTGCATCGGCCTTGGCCTGGCGAAGCGCATCGCCCTCGGCCTGCCACTGGGGCCAGAGCTTGTTGGTTTCGGCCAGCCAGGCTGGCTTGGGCAGGCTGCCGGCGATAGAGGTTTCAAACATCGGAGAATTCCTTCAAGGCAAAGAGGGGTGGTGCCAGCGTACTTCAGGACCGTTGTCCCAAGCCGCTGTGCAATCAATGAAAAATGGTCTGTCTGTCTGGCCGGTCAGAGCGCGCAATCGGCTGCCCATTGCTCAAGAACATTCCTGTACGGCTTGATGAAATGCTCCTGCGCAAACCTGCCCTGCTTGACGGCCAGCTGGCTGCGCTCTTCGCGGTCATAGACAATCTGCGTCAACGAGTAATCGTGGTTCTTCAGGCTCGGCTGATAGATTTTTCCTGCCGCGCAATTGGCGTTGTAGATCTCGGGGCGATAAATCTTCTGGAAGGTTTCCATGGTGCTGATGGTGCCGATCAACTCAAGATTCGTGTAGTCGGCCAGCAGGTCGCCCTGAAAATAGAAGGCCAGGGGTGCAACGCTATTGGGCGGCATGAAAAATCGAACCTGCATTCCCATCTTCCCAAAATACCGGTCCGTCGATGACAACTCATTTTGCTGATACTCGGCACCCAGTACGGGATGCTGGTTCCCGGTGCGCTGATAGGTCTTGCTGGTAGAGGCGCTGATGCAGATGACGGGGGGCTTGTTGAAGTGCTCCCTGTACGTGCTCGAACGGGCGAATTGCTTGAACAGCTTGCCATGCAGGTCACCAAAATCGTCCGGCGCGCCGAACTCCTGGCGGTTGATGTTGTACTCCGGCAGCAGAACACTGAAGTCATAGTCGCGCACGTAGGAAGAAAAATTATTCCCTGCAATGCCGGCTATGCGCTTGTTAGATTTTCTGTCGAGAATGCTGGTCTTCAATATCTCGATCAACGGAAATACGCCACTTCCCATCTCCGCACCCATGCCCATCTCCACGGAGATGATGTCCAGCTCCACTGAATAGCGGTCTCCCGTCGGATTGTCCCAATGCGCCAGTTCATTGAAGCGGTTGTCAATCATCCTCAGCGTATGGCGCAGGTTCTGCTGCCGGCTCGCTCCCCTGGCCAGATTGGCAAAGTTGGTCGTAATGCGCGTGCTGTCCGATGGGTGATAGTTCTCATCGAAACGGATGCTCTTGAGGCTGAAGTGCAGTTCTGCGTTCATGGTGATCCAATGACCTGATTTAGAAATAAAAACGTGGGTTGATTCAGGCCGCAGCCATTTCCTCGGCCACCCAGGGCCTGGCGCGGTGCATCAGTTCGACCAGCGGCAATGCCCGTTGCACCGCCAGTGCGGCCCGCTGTATCAGGGCCTCGTCGTGCAGGCGGTAGTCCACGAAATCCTTGTCGGTCGCGTAGACGCCCAGCGGCAGCGTGCGCGCCTGGAAGAAGCTGAACAGCGGCCGCAGCTGGTGGTCGATCACCAGGGCATGGCGCTCACTGCCACCGGTGGCCGCCAGCAGCACGGGCTTGTCGATCAAGGCGTCCTGGTGGACGAAGTCGAAGAAGTGCTTGAACAGCCCGGTGTAGGCGCCACGAAAGACCGGTGTGGCCACTACCAGCACATCCGCCTGCTCCACCGCCGCAAGCTCGCGCTCCACCATCTCGGGCAACTGCGAGCGCCACACCGCGCCGGCAAGCTGCGGCGCAAGCTGGCCCAGTTCCACCAGGCGTTGTTCGCACGGAATTTCGTCGGCGATCAGATCAGACAGATGCTCTGCCAGGGCGGCAGATTTGGAGGGGCGTTGCAGTCCACCGGAAACGGCGACCAGACGGAGCGGACGTGACATGGCTGCTTTCACGCGAGATGGCCAAGTTCAGCGCGGAAGCCGGCTCCGGCATCCATGCGATCCGAGGGTGTGGTGATGACCATGACTGCTTCCCAAAATGCAAACGAACAATGGGAGCGAATGGTAGGGATGCGAATCGATGAAGTAAAATGGTTTTATTTCACAGATGCATGAACTGTAGTCATGTGAAAGTGTGATCCCATCCTTTTGCGCACTGCGCTATGCGGCAGCCATGCCAGGGCCTGCGCGCAACGGGGTTGCTGCGCAGTGAATCCAAGGCCAGTTCAGCCGCCCGCGCCCTGCACCTGCACCAGGCACTCCCGCAACGCCTGCGCCACAGGCCCCAGCACGCGGTCACGCCTTTGCAGCAGGCCCAGCGTGCGCCACACATCGGGCGCGGTCAGGGGCACGCCGCAGACCTGGGCGTGGTCCTGGCGCAGGGCGAGCTGGGGGACGGCGGCCAGGCCCAGGCCGGCTTCCACCAGGGCCAGGGCGCCTGTGACGTGGTTGCACTCGTGCCAGGCCACGGGCTGCTCTGGCAGGCCGGCCATCACCTGGTCCAGCAGCAGGCGATTGCCGCTCTTGTGGGAGACGGAGACCAGGCGCTTGCCCGCCAGCTCGGCCCATTCCACCTGGCTGCGCCCGGCCCAGGCGTGGCTGCGCGGCATGGCCAGCACGTAGCGTTCGCGCGTGAGCGCCTCAAAGCGCAGCGATGGCTCCTGGCTGCCCGTGAAGCTCAGGCCAAAGTCCGCATCCCCGCGCAGCACGGCCTCCACCACCTGCTGCGCGCTCTCGTCGATGACGTGCACCTGCACATCGGGCTGCTCCACGGCAAAGGTCTTCAGCACGGGCGGCAGCAGATTGGTGGCCACCGAAGGCACGCAGGCAACCGTCACGCGGCCACGGCGCAGCTTCAGCTGGTCATCCACGCGCTGCACGGCCTCGTCCAGGCCGGCCAGGGCCCTGCGCGCCTCCTGCAGGAATTCATGGCCCACCTCGGTCAGTTCCACACGCCGCGTGGTGCGCTCCAGCAGCCGCGCGCCCAGCACGGACTCCAGCCGCTCCACCCGCCGGCTCAAGGCAGGCGGCGACAGGAAAAGCGCTTCTGCGGCCAGGCGAAAGCTGGCTTTCTCGGCCGTGGTCACGAAGGCGATCAATTCCCCCATGTCGAATTTGATGCGCTGCACGCAACAGTCCTTCCAAAAGTTGCAATTCACAGAATAACACCCGCTGCATAGGATGGCGCCCTTGATAACGCTGCCCCCTGCGGGCAGGCAAGACCAACAAACGGAGACGACATGCACCAACGCAGACTGATCGCAGGCGGCGCCCTGGCCGCCCTTCTTTCCCTGGCCGTGGGCACCGCCCAGGCCCAGGACTTCCCCCCCAAGAAACCCGTGGTCATGGTGGTCGGCTTCGCCGCAGGCGGCTCGGCCGACATTGCCGCGCGCATCATCGCCAAGAAGCTGGGCGAGAACATCGGCCAGAGCGTGGTCGTGGAAAACAAGCCCGGCGCAGGCGGCAACCTGGCCCACACGCAGGTGGCCAATGGCCCGTCCGACGGCTCGGTGCTGCTCTTCGGCTCCATCGGCCCGCTGGCCATTGCGCCGCACTTCATGAAGATCGGCTACGACCCGCTCAAGGACCTGGCCCCCATCACCATGGGCGTGAACTTTCCCAACGTGCTCGTCGTGCCTGCCGCCACGGGAATCAAGACCCTGGGCGAATACGTGGCCAAGGCCAAGCGCGAACCCGGCAAGCTGGACTTCGCCTCCACCGGCCCCGGCTCCGCATCGCACCTGGCCGGTGAACTGCTCAACGATGTCGCCAAGATCGACACCCTGCACGTGCCCTACAAGGGCGGCGCGCCCGCCCTGCAGGATGTGCTGGGCAACCGCGTGACCTCCTTCTACGCAGCCCCGCCCACAGCCCTGCCCCACATCGAATCGGGCAAGCTGATCCCGCTGGCCACCACGGGCCTCACGCGCCCGGCCTACCTGCCCAACGTGCCCACCGTGGCCGAGAGCTTCCCCGGCTTCAACGCCACCAACTGGTACGCCTTCGTGGCATCCGCCAAGACGCCCAAGCCCTTGCTGGACCGCTGGAACACCGAGCTGGTCAAGGTGCTGAACACCCCCGAAGTGCGCGACAACCTGCTCAAGCACGGCCAGACCGCCGCCCCGGGCACCCGCGAGGAACTGGGCCAGTTCATTGCCGCCGAGCACGCCAAGTGGGGCCGCATCATCCGCGAGCGAAAAATCACCGCCGATTGATTCCCTCGGCAGCTTCAACAGCCTCCGCAGCTTCGGCAGCCATCCCCCAACCATAAAAAACCAGGAGACAAACCATGACCGCCATCCGTTCCACCCCCCAGCAGTCCTCTCTGCAGTCCTCCGTGCCATCCACCCTGCGCCGCCGCACCCTGGGCGCGCTGCTGGGCGGCGCCCTCAGCCTGGGCTTGGCCCTGGGCGCTGCCACGCCCTCCACGGCCAGCGCAGATGAAATCCGCGTGGTCACCTCGGGCGGCTTCTCTGCCGCCTACGACCAGTTGATACCCCTGTACGAGCAGGCCACGGGCCACAAGGTCGTCACCTCGCGCGGCGCCTCCATGGGCAATGCGCAGGACTCCATTCCCAGCCGCCTGGCACGCGGCGAGCAGTTCGATATCGTCATCCTTGCGGATGGAGCCTTGGACAATCTGGCCGCCCAAGGCAAGGTGGAGGCGGGCAGCCGCGTGGACCTGGCGCGCTCCATGATCGGCATGAGCGTGCGCAAGGGCACGCCCAAGCCCGACATCAGCACCGTGGACGCGCTCAAGCAGACCCTGCTGGATGCCAAGACCATTGCCTACTCGGCCAGCGCCAGCGGCACCTATCTGGCCAACGAACTGTTCCCGCGCCTGGGCGTGGCCGAGCAGATGAAGGGCAAGGCCACCCGCATCCTCAGCGAGCGCGTGGGCGCCGTGGTGCTGCGTGGCGATGCGGACATCGGCTTCCAGCAGGTCAGCGAACTGCTGCCGTTCAAGGAACTGGAATTCGTCGGCCCCCTGCCCGATGAAGTGCAGCAGCGCGTCTTCTTCTCCGCAGGCGTGGCCACCGGCGCCAAGAGCCCTGAGACGGCGCGCCACCTGATCCGCTTCCTGGCAGCCCCCGCCGCCGCGCCCATCGTGCGCAGCACGGGCATGGAGCCGGCGGCCAAGCCCTGACGGCGGGCCCCCGAGCCCTCAAGGCTCTCTAGGCACTCAAGGCCCTCAAGGCCCTCGACACACAGGGGGCCTTCACCCCTCCCCGGTTCGACCTTCATTCAGCGGCGCTGCAACGGCACTGCTGCGGCATGCCGCTGCCCAGCCCTATCACCCTCGCAACACCCATGAACACCAAAACCCTGGTGCTGATCACCCTCGCCGCTGCACCTCTGTCGGCCCTTGCGCAATCCAGCATCACGCTCTACGGCATTGCCGATACCGGCGTGCGCTACACCAGCGGCCTCACCGCTGCCAACGCCGCCAGCAACACCTCGGGCGCCGCGTTGTCCAGCGGCGTCAACACCACCAGCCGCTTCGGGTTTCGCGGCCGCGAAGACCTGGGCGGCGGCATGTACGCCCTGTTCAACCTGGAAACCGGCCTGAACCTGGACACCGGCACCACCGCCAACTCCAGCAAATTCTTCGACCGCGCGGCCATCGTGGGCCTGGGCGGCAACTGGGGCCAGGTCACGGCCGGCCGCCAGACCAACCTGCTGGCAGATGCCATCAGCCCCGTGGACCCCGTGGGCATGCGCTTCGCCGCCTTCAACCCCAACATCGCCACCGCCGCGCTCAGCAGCCACGGCCTGGGTGTGGAATACGGCAGCGCAGGCGCCACCACGGGCTCATACCGGCTGGACAACTCGGTCAAGTACACCGGCCGCTTCGGCGGCCTCACCGCCCGCGCCATGTACAGCTTTGGCGAGACGGCGCAAGGCGGCTCCGCCCGCTCATCGGCCGGCGCAGGCCTGGCCTATGGCACGCAGACATGGACGGTCTCCAGCGCCTACCAGCGCTTCAAGACCGCAGACCAATGGGAGCTGAAAGCCGCCACCCTGGGCGCAACCTACAAATGGGACAACCTGCGCCTTGCACTGAACACCGCGCGCAGCGACGGCCAGACCAACGCCACCACCGCCCGCACCGTGCAGCGCGTGCACTCGCTGGGCGCCACCTGGTCTGCCCGCAGCACGCTGGACCTGACCGCCGCCCTGTACCGCGTGGAACGCGAACGCAGCGGCCGCGCCGCAGACGGCTACACCCGCGCCCTGCTGTTTGCGGAATACAAGCTGTCACGCCGCAGCAAGCTGTATGCGGAACTGGACCGCACGCACTGGAGTGGAGGGTTTCAGGGCGGGCAGAACAAGGATGTGGCTACGGGGGTGACTGCGGGGTTGATGCATAGCTTCTGAGGGGCGCTGCGAGCCTTCATTGCCAGCTCAGCCGCTCAGCTTTTTGAACGGCGTGTCGGAAGTGATCCAGCCCTTGCCTTGGGGGCAGATCACTTCCTTGTAACGCAGCTCCTTTTCAAAGCTCCACTGCTGGCCGAGTGCGCAAACGTCCCCTGCGTTGAGGACAAATGCCACTGTCTGTAGATCGCCTTTTTTCAGCAGAACATCGACGCTTTGCGTCGCTTCCCACCGCCCACTCGGCGACTGGCTGCATCCCAGAGTTGCCAGCAATGCCGTGATCGCGCCCCTTCGCAGTATGTTTTTCATCAACTGCCTTCTTGTAGTTGTCGCGCGAAGACTTCCGAGCGATGGCTTCAGGCTGTGAGCGGTCTGTCGCTGGATGGCAGACTTGATGGGGCAGCGCGATACACCGAGGGTACGCTTCAGCAGCCCTCGTGTCCGCCAGCGATCGACCCACTCCAGACGCTGAACGATGCCCCACCTCTTCGGCAGCTTTTAAGCGCAAGCGGTCGTTGGGCTGGGAACGGTACCCGAACGAGCCCAAGGCTGTCCCTTTATTCTTTAAAGCGATCGCGTAGATTGCCCAAACGCCCTTCAAGCAGTCGAATTTCCTCTTGAAGCCTGACATCCTTCGCATTGGATTGCAGATAATTTTTCAATGTGTTGATCTCTTTTTCAGCCAATCCTAACTGCCTCGGACGAGCTTTCAGGTATGCCCACGCACGTTGCATAGAGCATCGATTTGGCTCAATTCCGAATTGTTGAGCTTTTGCAAGAGACGTTTCACATTCCCGCACCAGCCCTAATCTAGCCTCGATGAGGCCCCGCGTATACCAGACTTCCCCCTCGCTAGGCAACAATTCAACAGCCTTCTGCGCCTGATGGAGAGCCGCCGTGTTATCGCGAGCATCGTGAGACAAGAAGAAGGCGAACCGATTAAGCAACCATCCATTGGTACTATCGGTCATCACTGCCGCATCGTATAAGCGTCTGGCCTCCACGGTGTCGCCTTCTTGTCGCGCTCTATGGGCCGCTTTCGCTTGTGGGGTTCGGAATGCCTGTGGAAAGCGGTCACCGGTGAATCGCTGCGCCTTTTGTATAAAAGCAGAATAGGCAGTACGCGCCTTAGTAATTTCTTCCGCGTTGGGACTCTTCGCTCCAGTTGAGGTCGTTACTTGCTTTTCGCGGGCATATTCGAGAAAATTCCTTGAAAAAGCAATCTGCAAGGAGCCCTGCACGTTAATCATAGAGGCGATACCCCCAGATTCTTGTAGCGCCGCCTCGGCAATCTGCGCAGATACACCGGCTACGTCCGCGCAGATTTTCAACGACTGATCGTCATGCACGTCTCCAATCCGAGTCATGAGCAGCAAAAGGCGGCGGACGTCCTGATTGAGACGAGCCCACGCATCGGAAAATAGGAACTCACCAAGATCTTTGCGGAGCATCGCCGCTACCTGCGAAGCGGCTTGATCTATGTTTTTTAATGCCGGATCGACCAATGCATTTGCAAACGCGGCGAGAACAATAGGCCGTCGTTCAAGCTTTTTCACGGACTCGAGGATGTCGGCATCGCTGGCTTTATTAACAATTTTAATATTTAACTTTTCAGCGCGATCTCGCAAAAATGCAAGGGCCTCACGCTCTGTGAGAATATCCACGGCGATAGGATATGCCTCAATTTGTTCCCAACGCCGAGACGTGAGTATGACTCGACCGACGCGCCTGGATATCTCCTGCAATTCTTTGCGAAGAACGGCGCGCTCCTCCTCGCTTTCGATAAGCGTTTCTGCATTGTCAATAACAATTAAAATCTCTTTTCTTTCTAATTTTAATTCTGATTTAATCTTTAACTGTAAGTTGATCGCCGCCTGCGGAACATTGAATCGATAGAAATCCGTAGATGGATATTTTCCAAAAAACAGAATATACAGGTGCGCCAAGAGTTCTAAAAGATGTGGCTGACCAGCTGCAATGGGCTTAAGGCCATTCAGCCCCCATTGCCAGCGCTTTGCCGTGTAGAACAAGATCATTTGCGGTTGCCATTCTACTTCCACTTCTTCGTCCAGAACCCGATGTAGAAACTCAAGAGCCAATGTGGTTTTACCGTAGCCGCCATCACCATGAATCAGGCAGGCACGTGAATCCATGTCATTTAGCCAATCCTGAAGTTCAATTAATTGAGGATCGCGGCCAGTGAATGAGTCTGTTGTGCGATCGGGAAGATAAACAAACGGTTCCCACGAATTGTTCCAAATTATCGGTGCCGGCAGAGAGCGGCCGGTCACATTAATGAATGGACTGACCGCCTCATAATTAAACTCTTCTCTCGAATCCGCATCCTTAGCGATTTGACAGAAGGCTCTCACGCGCTCTGCACCTATAGGTTTAATGCGGCGAATCAGGGCGGGTTGACCAGCCCACCCCCTGATGAAGTCTAAGTTACGTCGAAGTCGTTCTGGTCCAATCGCTGCCTGCACCCCGTCATCCGCGAGAATCGGCGTGACATCCGCAAGACCATCAATTACAAACCGCAATGCATCGAGTTCGACATCTCGCGCATAGCCGCCAACGAGACCATGTCCTTCTGCACCGTTGTTTCGGATCGAGACCATCCCACGCAACAGCCCCAATAGTGTCCGAGGTTGATCGCCGCATATTTTCTCCGCAGGCCTACCGTGCGAGGAAGTAGCCAGGATACGCGCAACACCGACCCAGCCTAGCTGTTCAGCGGAAATCAGAAGGGCTTCCAAGGCGTCTACTAACGAACCATCCGCAGGCGCTCTCAGCGCATCAAGGACAAATTGATCGGGTTGAAATTCGATGGAAGGTTGTTGCTGGGAAATCCACTCAAGCAATCCGTAGTCAATTTGTTGCAGAAGCAAGCGAATGCAAGAAACTATTCTCACCCTACACTCCACGTCTGACTTGCATTGCTCAATCTCCAAAAGCATACTATCAAAGTGATTATTCATGGCTCGAAATATTTTGTTAAAATATACCGATTTAATCCTTTAAATCCGGAGGACGATAACTCGGTATTTCCTATAGTAGTTGAAGATTGATCTTTAAGCAGGCTGCTTAGATTTCGGCAAAGTTCAAGATTTCTCGTGTGAACACGCAACCAAGCATAGCGGTAACTATATGTGTTGGCGAAAGGTTTTGCGAGCAGCAACCCGTCGGCGTCGTCAAGCTAATGTCCGTTGTCCTGCCGAAGCAGTCGCTTGCAGGAACACCTCCAAGGACTGCTGTTGGCCGAGACTGACATTCCACAAGCACGCAAGTCAGCCGACGTCGAAAATTCCCGCGTAGCCGGCGTGGAGCACCGGCAACTCTGCGACTTCGGTCCGTTGAGAAGTGCATCCTGCAGTGTTCTTTACTCGATGGGAGACCATCATGGGAACCACAGGCAACTTCATTCATCGCGAGCCATGGAACAAGGGCAAGCTCGTCGGCCAAAAGGTGCCCTTCAAACTCAAGGACATTTGGGCGCTACGCGTTCGGCTCCAAATGGACGGCAGGGTTCGTGAACTCGCCTTGTTCAACCTCGGCATCGACAGCAAGCTGCACGGCTGTGACCTCGTCGCTCTCTAGGTTCGGGACGTGTGGCATGGCGATCAGGTGGCGACGCGCGCCATCGTCATGCAGCACAAGACCAAGCGCCCGATTCAGTTCGTGATACCCCAGACCACCCGGGAGGCGTTGCAGGCGTGGATCAAGCAGGCTGGGCTGAAGCAGGAGGACTTCCTCTTCCCCAGCCGACTTCACGGCTCACCACACCTCGGTACGCGGCAATACGCACGGATCCTCGGCCACTGGGTCGATGAACTCGGGCTGGACCGCACCGACTATGGGACGCACTCGATGCGCAGAACCAAGGCGACCCTGATCTATCGGCGCACCAAGAATCTGCGCGCCGTGCAATTGCTCCTGGGGCACTCCAAGCTAGAGTCGACCTTGAGATATCTCGGCATTGAGGTAGATGACGCCCTTGCGATCTCCGAGCAGACGGAGATCTGACGTGGTGAAAATCCCGCAGTCCTGGTTCGAACACCGCTGCTGCGGGACATGACTGGCTGCTGGCTGGCGCCCGGCTTCGCTACCGCTCCCGGCAAGAAGCGGACGGCCGCAGTGAAACACAGAACAATGGTTTCAGGCTGAAGAATGCACCATGACTTCCTGGGACCGTACATCTTAAAGTGACTTGAAGGTCAGCCAATCCATGGACTACGGCTGCTCATGAGGTTACATTTGCTTGCTGCAATCCATCTGACGGATAGAAGATATGGAGGCCATTTGTCAACCATCACCAGCACCGATCTCGAATCTGCTTTGACAGGAAACCCAGAAGCACTTGAAGTTCATCTAACGCTTGTAGAGCGAGACGTGTCTATCGAAGGAAATGTGGTCAAAATTCACTGTCACTGCCTTTCCGTTGACGGTAATGGCCGTGTTCAACCACATCGCCTAGCTGAGTTCATGCGGAACGCCGTCGTTGACTATGCGATCCCGCGCTCCAAACTTGCAGATGCAAAAGCGCGCGACAACAGGTTTAACAGCACTGAGGCAGTCGCCGAACTCGTCGAACGAGCCAAGCGCTCGTTTACGGACCTGGCGAACACTGGTGAGGGTGGAGAGATGTTGCTGTTCCTACTGGCAGAGCGCTTCCTAAAGCTGCCACAAATTCTTTGCAAGATGGATCTCAAGACGGACACGCGGATGCACTATCACGGCGCGGATGGAGTCTATGCAGGGGTGACATCGGAAGGGACTTTGAAGCTCTACTGGGGTGAATCAAAAATCTACCAAGATGCAAGCGCTGCGATTCGCGCATGCATTAATTCCCTGGCCCCCTTTCTAACAGAGCTTGAGCACGAAGAAGCGGGGCGGGAGCGCGATTTGATGCTCCTGAGCGACAAAGCTGATCTGAGCAATCCTACGCTAACCGATGCGCTGAAGAAATATTTTGACAAGTCGTCGGTCATGTCGAAGCGGGTTCAATATTGCGGCATGGCTCTTGTAGGTTTTGATGCGCCCTTCTACCCGCAAGACAGTGCAAAGGCAGTTGCTGAGGAAATTATCAAGGCATCTCGCACAGAGCTCACAGTTTGGCGCGATCGTATTGGAGAGCGGCTCAAATTGGAAAAGCTTGAGCAGATGGATATCGAAATATTCTGCATCCCTTTGCCATCAGCAGAGGGTTTCCGCACAGCCTTTCTCAAGGCAATGGGGATAAATAACCAATGAGTCTCACCGATCTCCAATCATGGCTTCTCCAAGAAGGCGTTCGAGACGAACTCAATGCAATCACTCGGCTTACAGTACGCAATGAATTAGATAATCTAGTTCCGGATCCTTCCGCATCGTCCTCAATAGCAATTGATTGGCCCAGAATGCTGCTTGCAGGTAGCATTTTAGCTAGATCTGATCAAAGGAGCGATCAAGAAGCCGCACTCCGAATAGCAACCGCCGTAATTTCTTTATCAGACAGTCAATCTCTAAAAGATGCAGGCGCAGTCCTCTTGGGTAAGCTCTCGAACTTCAGGGCTATTTCACTAGCCACCAATCGGAACCTGCTAAACGCCAATCTTGATGAACGATTAGGCGTCGCATTACGTCTCGAATCTCAGCGCCGTGAGATGGAACGATCAATTTTGATTCAGTCGAGCGGTGCCTGGCTACAAGTAAACGATTTTCAGCAACGCTTCTGGAAAAATGCTGGTGGAAAGTGTTGGCTTTCGGCATCCGCCCCCACCGCATCGGGCAAGACATTTCTCGTACTTCAGTGGTTGATCGATCAAATATTAGCGAATGAGGTAAGGGTTGCCGTTTACCTCGCGCCGACAAGAGCTTTAGTTTCTGAAATCGAGACAAATCTTAAAATACTCCTGGAAAATATCAAGGTGATTGAGGTGTCATCCCTACCTCTTCCCGAAAAATATAAATCTGCTTGCTCTGGGGGTTCAAGATTAATTCTCGTTTTTACTCAGGAGAGGCTACATTTTCTCGCCAACGTTCTCAGTGACGTTTTCTCTATCGACCTACTCATTGTAGATGAAGCACACAAGATCGGTGACAATCAGCGCGGTGTCATTTTGCAGGATGCAATAGAGCGCGCCACCCGCGCCAATCCGAATCTGAAGGCTGTATTTATCAGTCCGGCAACCCAAAACCCGGAAGAGTTACTCTCGGATGCGCCCGAGGGCATGCAAACTGTCACCGTCGATAGCGACTCCTCGACTGTTCTTCAGAATTTGATGGTTGCAACCCAGGTACCGCGAAAATCAAAACTCTGGACGCTTACTCTTCGACAGGAAGGGGGGGCACTCCCGGTAGGAACCCTTCAGTTGGCAAGCACGCCGGATGGACTAAAAAAGCGTCTCGCATTCATCGCCGCTGCTGTAGGAGAAAGAGGTGGAACGCTCGTCTACGCCAATGGTGCTGGAGAGGCTGAAGAGGTTGCTGATCTGATTAGCCAGCTCTTGCCAAAACTTGACTCCAACGATTTGGAGCTTTTAGAGCTTGCTGAACTTGCTCGAAAGGGCGTACATCAGGACTTTCGGATTGCACCGTTAGTTGTTCAAGGAGTTGCTTTCCACTACGGAAACATGCCATCACTGCTTCGGCTAGAGATAGAAAGGCTATTCCGCTCAGGAAAAATCCGCTTCTTGGTATGCACCTCAACTTTAATCGAGGGTGTCAACCTGTCGTGCCGCACAATCGTGGTGCGAGGTCCACGGAAGGGGAAAGGCCACCCGATGGAGCCGCACGATTTCTGGAATCTGGCAGGCCGTGCCGGTCGATGGGGCGATGAATTTCAGGGTAATATTATTTGTATTGATCCGGAGGACCTGCAAGCCTGGCCCGGAGGAGTTCCTAGCCGAGCACGCTATCCAATTAAACGTGAAAGCGATGCTGTACTCGAGCTTGGAGGAGGCATGGAAAACTACCTTTCCGAGCGCTGGGAATCGAATTTTTCCAGTATTTCTGATATGGAAAAGTTTGAGCAAGTTGGCGCTTATTTACTCACCACCTTCATGCGAATAGGCTCCATATCAGCGGCGAGCTTTTCAAAACGTCATGACACGGCATTGATCGAAAAACTTGATCAGACCCTCGCTGCCTCGGCAGCAAAGATAGAAATCGACGTCAATCTAGCGGCTAGACATCCAGGAGTTAGCGCAATCGGTCTTCAACGCCTTCTCGAAGCCTTTCGATCATATGCCGGTGATATCGAAAACCTACTATTAGCAGAGATAGCCAGCAATGACAGCTACGACCGGCTAATCACAATTATGGGAAGAATAAATACGCATTTATTCCCAGCCTTTACACCCGAAGGGCGCATTAGGCTATATGCATTAATTGTTTTCAAATGGTTAAAAGGGTATTCATTAGCCAGAATAATTAGTGATAGCATTAAATGGCATCAAGAAGCAGGTAAATCTTTCAAACTACCGGAACTCATCCGCAGCACGATGGAACTAGTAGAACAAATTGCCAGATTTAGGGCGCCAAAATACCTCTCCGCTTATATGGATGTGCTGCATTTTCATCTTCGAGAAACGAACCGTGAAGATTTGATTGACGACGGCTTGGATATCGGTACTCAACTGGAATTCGGCGTTTCTTCAATGACACTTCTCTCGCTTATGGAACTCGGCCTTTCCCGCATGAGCGCGGTTGCTTTGTATGAAAGGATTGCTCATAACGATCTTACCAAAGAAGAATGCTCAAAATGGATAGTTGAGCGCCTGAATCAATTCAAATCAATGGATATTCCAGCCATTATTATTCGTGAAATACGCGAGCGTCTTTTTCTTGGCGATATCGCCAATTAATGCCTGCACCAAATCGGAGATCACACATGCCAGCCAAACCTATTTCTCTCGGGCCATTGCATTTTGAAAAAAGGGGTGATGCAGTTGCTTACTTAAAGGACATGCTTCATCGGTACGACGTTGGTGATCGAGTCAACGTTCAAGATGCCGTAATTCTACAGGCGGCGCTAGAACACCATCCGAATGCAGCTGCAGAGATTGGCTGTGGCATCAGAGACTTTAGTGTCCGAAGTGCCGACTTTGGGACAAAGTGTTTTTGGGTAAATCGTCCTGATGGAACGACCGAAAAATTTTCCATAACCGGCTCAATTCACGGAAATTAAAATATTCTTCCTCTATATTTTTAATAAAAGTGACAACCTGCAGTAAGACAGGCTCCCACTCAAGCAGCAACTATAGCTCTCCATCTCTTTGGAAATGACTGAGAAATCAGAGCCTGACTACTACAGACACAATTAGTAAGAGTGGCTAACACCACTTCGTCAAAGGCCCCCGCAGAGCAGTTATGCTCGCTGCCCTAATGGCACAACGACGCGTAGGCAAAGAACTGTGGCGACAGCTACAACCCCTGATCGCAGCCTTCGTACCTTCTGCCAAAGGCGGTGTGCGCAAGCCAGCAGTCAGCGTATGAAGCCACCTCAACGGCGTCCTGTTCGTGCTGCAAACAGGCATTCTGGAGTTGGAGTTGACCCGGTCCCGTGGACGGTTTCTGATTTGATTCTCAAACCATCTGGGGTGCTTCGTCAGCGTACGATGGGTCGTGCTTGCAGACATTGAATCGTGCCTGCTGGCTCCTTTCAAATTCAGAGGTGAGAGGTAGCCCATACCGCTGTGACGGCGCCAACGGCTTCGGCAGCCTTCTCACTCGTGATTCCGGTGACAATCTGCTTCCAGAACTGCTGCTCCACCTCTCGGCGAAGCGAAGGAGCACCGGGTGAGCGCATGGCACTTCGCCCAGATAACTTCTGCCTCCACCCCGCAGATCGTCCCATAAACACCTCAATGATTGAAAGTGTTACGACGACCGGTTGAATACGCCTTGGCTGCCCTGGTCACTATGGTGGATGACGTCTTGCGGCTTGCGCTGGGTCAGCGCCATGTTGAGCGCCGATAGCACAAGGTCGGTCTTCATTCTCTCGCCCATAGACCAATCCACCACACGCCGACTCCACACGGATGACCACGGCCAAGTACAAGAATCCCGTCCAGATTGGCACTTAGGTCATGTCGGCCACCCAAAGTTGATTGGGGTCCCTGGCCTTGAACTGGCGCTTGACCAGGTCGTTGTGGGGTGAGACACGTTTGTCTTGGCGCGTGGTAATCGTGAAGCCACAGCGGCGGCTGATGCCCTGGATGCGGGCCAGACGCATGAGGCGCGCAACACGCTGTCGGCTGATGGAGACGCCTTGCTCAATGAGCTCGGCTCTCACGCGCGGCATGCCGTACGACTCGTAGAGTCCTTTTGAATCTGGCGTATTCGTTCGGTCATTACCGCGTTGGTGATGCTGCGCTGGGAAGACTTGCGCTCTCGCCAAGCGTAGAAACCGCTGGCGGATACGCCTAGAACACGGCACATGGTGCGCACGGGGAGTCGGCCTGGTTTGCCATCACGAGTCCGAAGACTTCGTCGAAGTCGCATCGCTGCGACCGGCAAACCAGGCCGTAGCCTTTGCCAGGATGTCGCGCTCCTGCTGAATTTGACGCAGTTGACGGCGCAGCCGTAATAGCTCCTCGCGCTCGACGCAGGTCAAGCCTTCCTTGCCGCTATCAATGGCGGCTTGACCGACCCAGTTGGTGATGGACTGCGCGGTTACGTTGAATTCGCGTGCATGTTCGGCGGGCGTGCGTCCGGCACGTACCAACTCGACCATCTGCTGCCTGAACTGCGCCGGATACGGCAGCCTGACTTTGGACATTTTCGGCTCCTTGAACACAAAGAATGATGTGTCCACGGAACCGGGTCAACTCCACAATCATGATGACCCGAATCGCATGTACGTTCTTTGTTGAGGCAGCAGCGTCTTGCGCAATTGCCTACGGGCGCCAAAACAATAATGATCTGCAGAGTTGTAGGCGTGCACTTGGTGAGGCAGTGCACAGCATCACACTCAAAGCAGGAGTTCCAGTTGGCGCTGCACACTGATACCCAACCCTTCCATCGAGAGGCGCCACCCGGCAAGCCGGGCAGCGCTTCTCATATAAAACGTTAGACCGCATGAAAGTCACTGTGCAGAACGGAGCCAGTCACGGCCTCTCGCGGCGAGACGTCGAGACAATGCTTCTCCTTCTTCCAGCATCCTGGTCCAGCGGCGTCCGGCAAATCGTTCTGTACCAGGGCGATACTCGCCAGTTGAAGTCCGTGTTCTATCCGAAAGAGAAGCTACTCGGGGTGTTCTGGCCGATGCCAGCGGAGTCGGCCTCAAAGGCCGATGGAGTGCGGGAGCTACTAATCGCGCTTTCTGTTGTCACTGAGCGCGGAGCACTGCCGGAGCGTTTGTCCCCGTCCTTGCGTCAGCGACACTTGGACGAGCTGGTCAATGTTCTGCGCCGATGCCTTGCGCAGGTGGTGTCCGATGCGGCCTAACAGAAAGGTCGACACGGACACGTTGTCCAAGCGACCGCACCCGCTGCAAAGCCGACACCCACAACCCACAGATCAGCATCACCAAATGGGTCGATATCAGACCAGAAGCTAGACGACCGGCCAAGCCGGTTCATCAGTTCCGAGGGAGAGCCCAAGCGCTTGGCTCTGCGACTGCCCCATCCCAAACGCATGCACAAAGCATTCAAGTTCTCGCGGCGATGGAGAAGGCAGCCATCAACACAGGACAGACTCAGAGCTTGGCCCCGACCCATATGGCTCGCCCTTGCACCAGACCCTCTGCCTTTCCGGCAATGACGATATCCGGGTGCTCGCCCTTATCAGCGTTGTCGGCCACGGCATGCCAAACATCGCCCACCCGCTGAAAGCGCCGCACAAGCATCTGCCCTTCCCACGCGAATGCATAGACGCTGCCACGGCGCGGCGTTTGATCCGCACGATTGAGCAAGAGCACGGCACCTTCCCGGATCGTGGGCTCCATGCTGGTTCCTGCCACATGGACGAGGGCCGCGTTCACCGGGCTGACGCCGATAGCACGCAGAAAATCGCGTCGGAACTGGAGAGCCCCGAGTTCCTCGACAAGATTGGTTTTTCGAGAGCGTTCGGGCGCGGCTTCAACATCCAGGCGGACGAGTTGGATGAAGTCCTCACCTTCCGCGACACGGCCTCGCAACAAGGTATCGACGTCCACGCTGAAGTAATCAGCAAACTTCTGCAGTGACTCCATTCGCACGCCGGTTTCCCCGCCAACGATGCGCTGCAAAGTGCCCTGCCCGATGTCGAATCCAGCATTCTTCATGTCACTACGCAGGCGCCCGATCGCCTTGCCCTTGATCATCAGGGCAGCGTTTTCGGCCAATGTTGCGTTCACGAAGCTGCGCATGGGCAGCATTCTTTGGTCTTGATATACCGATTTCGGTACGATAGAGTTAGTGAAAATTCACTTGAATTCGCCAGTTTTGAAGAGCCAGCCTATGGCTCAACTTAAAACTTCTCATACCGCTTTCGGTGAAGCTGTCCAAACTCTGGATCAACTTGGCCGCACAAGCTTCAACTAGACGCAGACGCCTACATCCATGCACATCACCCACCACTTCACCCCTGGCCTGCGCTTCGCTGCGCAATGGAAGTACGCCGCCCGCGCGCCATCGGGCCGGGCCTGTTGGTCGCGGCTGCCGCTGGGGCAGCCTGATGCGGGCAGGGCTGATCCGCATGGCGCCTGGTGGTGTGTGCGGCGCTGCGCTGCCGTGCTGCGGCGGGAGATGTGGCAGTCGGTGGATCTGCCTTCAGACATACCCTTGCGGCCGGGGCCGGAAGATGTGGCGCTGGCCCTGAACGCGCTGATGCCGCGCTGGCAGGTACAACTGAGCGCAGGGGCCGGGCACATGTCCATGCAGTCCTGCACCCAGGCAGTGATGGCCGGGGGCGGAGCGGTGCTGCAACTGCAGTCAGAGGCGCTGCACCAGCGGCCGCAGAGCACGTTCTGGGCCTGGGTGATTGGCGTGGAGATGCATCAGAAGATGCGGCCCGCGCCGGTGAAGCCATGGCCCGCAAGTCGCGCGCCCCGCCCTGCCGCGCTGCTGACTATTCCCTTTGGCTGGAGCATGCCCTGGGCCTGCGGCTATGCGGCGCGGGTGCAGATGAACCGCGACGGGCACTGCGACGTGGATGGCATTGACGGGCAGTGGCGCGAGTGCCGCTGCCTGGCCGCAGTGACGCTGTCGCCCGCGCGAGATGGCCAATGCGGTCAAGTCGACCAATTCGGCCATGCCGGCCTCCTGCAGGGGCACCCACTGTGTTGATGCCTGCCCGAGCCGGAAGATTTGCCCAAGCCGCTTGTCCCTTGCCGCCATCCATGAATCACGGGCGCGGCAGCCGGCAGCACCAAGGCCGCCGCAGCGGTGCCAAGGCCTCGGCCCTGCTACCGGGCCTGGAACCGCCGGCGATGCTCCACCACGGTGCCGCGCAACTGCAGCGCCTGCTCGTCGCTGGATAGTGTGGGATGGTCTTCGTTGAGCGGCACCAGCTCGAAGATTTCCGCACCGGCCTTGTCCAGGCCGCGCACCCGGTACTTGCGCAAGATGGCCTGTTGCCGGGAGTCGGTGGCCAGCACGCAGTCCCCGGGCCGCGGCGGCAGGGCGGGATCGATGAGCACGCGGTCCCCTTCCCGGATTTCCGGGGCCATGGCGTTGTCTTCCAGTCGCACGAAGAACGCACGGGGCGATGCGTTGTCGCTGGCGACTTCGATGCCCAGAAACTGCTCATCGTCGGCATCGTCCATGGCGTCTTGTGCGCTGCGGCAGCTTGTCTGCTGCAGGCCAAGCAGGGGATAGCGACGCGTGCCCTGGGGCAGCTGGCGCTGCAGCGCCGCGGCACCGGCCGACATGGGGCCCTTGCCACATTCCAGCCACAGGGCCGAGACACCGCACAGGGATGCGAGCGTGGCTGTTTTGGAGGTGCCGTTTCCGCTTCTCTCAAGGTCAGCAATGGTCGATTGCCCCATGCCCGCCTGGCGGCCTAGCTGCGCTTGGGTGAGGCCCGCGAGACTGCGAGCGCTTTTGAGGCGTTGGCCGAAATCGGTTGACATGCTCCGTAGCTTACGGAAAACCGATATGTCAAATTCGATTGTAAAAAAATCGACTTTTCGATAGCATGAAACTATGGAATGGAAAGACTACCTCGCCAGACTTGCTGCGAAGGGTGTCAGTCAAAGCCAGATCGCCCGCGAAGTGGGCTGCGGTCAAGCAACGATTTCTGACCTCGCATTGGGCAAGACCAAAGAGCCGCGCACATCCCTGGGTATGGCGCTCATGCGCATCGGGGACCGCTGCGGCATCAAGACTCCGTACGGTGCCCAGCCTTCGGCACACGATGATGAGAGGTCCTGTGGCTGAGACCACGCACCTCACCCACCGCTTCACCCGAGGGCTTCGCTTTGACGGACTGTGGACCTACTCGGCGCTCACGCCTTCAGGCCGAGCCTATTGGGCACGGCTGCCGGCAACCCGGGCAGGCGGCATGGCTGCAGCAGATCCACAGCGGGCCTGGTGGTGCGTGCGCCAGTGCGTTGCAGTGCTCAATCGCAGGCCCTGGCGTTCCGCGCATCTGCCCTCGGGCCTGCCTGCGCAGCCGGAATGTGGCGATGTGGCGCTGGCCCTGGGCGCAATGCTTGCGGGCTGGAACGTGAAGATGCTGGATGACCCCTCGACACAGGCGCCGCTGCTGCGCAGCACCGATGCGCTGCTTGCCGGTGGCTGCTCTTTGCTGCAACTGCAGGCCGAGGATTCAAGCGATGGCGTGCAAGCCGTTTTCTGGGCCTGGGTGATCGGCGTGGAAATGCACGAGAGATTCCAGCGTGCCAAGCGCATTTCAGCCTTTGACATGCCCGGGCGCCCTGGCGCGCTGCTGATCTGGCCCTTCGGCTCGCCCCTGGCATGGAACCACGCCTTGAGGGTGACGGTGGATGGCGAGGGGCTGTGTGATGTGGATGGCCTGGATGCGCGCGCAAGCCGGTACCGCTGCACGGCGGCCATCACGCTGGAGCCACTGAGCAACGACATTGCCATCAACGGCGGCTTCTCCTGACCGGCTTTCCTGACCCGAAGAAATGCAGAACTCCAATCTCACGCCAGAGCAGTACGAGCGGGAAATTCCGCTGGAGCCAAGCAGTCCCGGTCAACGCCTCATCAGCGGCCTGCTCTTTGATGGTCACTGGCAATACATAAGGCGTGCGGAAGCCGGCAAGACCAGTTGGACACAACTGCCTATGGCCTCCGACCTTGCTGGCCCGGCCGACCCCTATGGCACCTGGTGGTGCGTTCGCCGGTGCGCCGTGGTTCTGGAGCAGCACCACTGGTTGTTCCTGCGGCTGCCAGTTCACCTGCCCCCGCTTCCCGGCGTGGAGGAGCTGGCGCAGATCCTTGATGTGCTGCTGCCCGACTGGGACGTGCAGGCACCTTCTGAATGCGCCCGGACGCCCTTGCTGTGCGCCCAGGCAGTCGAGCAGGGAGGCAGTGCCTTGCTGATGCTGGAGTCACCGGAATGCGAAGGGCCCAAGCCGGGTATTTTCTGGGCCTGGGTGGTGGGGTACGAGCCGGAGCTGCCGTTGTCGTGCACCGACGATTGCGTTGCGTCCGACACATGGCCGTCACCGGGCGCGCAGGCCATGGCGCCTCCCAAGGCTTTGCTTGCCCTGCCCTTTGGCTCGACCCTGCCCTGGTCCAGCGGGTACGCCACCCGGATCCAGGTGCAAGCCGACGGGACCTGCCTCCTGCATGATGCGGGCGGCCCGTGGCACCCATGCCAGTGGCTTGGCACGGTCACGCTTGCAGCCAGGCCCGCACCGGCCTGAGGCTGGTGACTCTGCAGCCGCAATGCACATGCCCAGGTCTCCCATTCGTACCTTCATGCCCGGCCTGCGCTTCGATACGCAATGGCGCTACGAGGTGGGTACACAGACGCGCAAGACGCGCTGGGCCACACTGCCCACGGTTCCCGATGCCCAGTGCCTGCCCGATCCGCTGGGCGCCTGGTGGTGTGCACGGCGATGCGCTGCCGTGCTGCGGCAACGGGCATGGCTGCAGGTGCAATTGCCGCTGCAGTTGACGCCACAGCCCGGCCCGCAAGAGCTGGCTCAGGTTCTGGCTTTGCTGCTGCCCGGCTGGCAAGCGCAGCTTGAGAATTTCCCCGCCCTCGCTCCGCTGCGTTGTGCGCAAGCCATGCAGCGGGGCGGCAGCGCCATGCTGCTGCTGGAAATGCCAGGCCACAGATTTCGCTACCCGGCGCTCTTCTGGACCTGGGTGATCGGCATGGAGCGATCACCGCTGCGCCTGCGCTCTGCAAACAATCTCACGCGCCTCGAACCCTATCCACCAGCGCAGCCGCTGCCCGAAACCTTGCTGGCCATGCCCGCCCGCCGCTCAAGGCCCGGCGCCAACCGCCACGTCACCCGCATCCAGATGGACGCCGCCGGGCGCTGTATCTCGGATGACGCCGCCTGGCCATCGGATGGATGCAGGTGGCTGGCCTGCATCACGCTGGAGCAGTTGGGCGTGGGTTGAGCTGTGGCCGCGGCAGCCAGGCGCCCTGCGCTGCACGCCTCAGGTCGGCGTGTCCACGTCATCCCAGTCATTGCCCTCGAAGCGCACCAGCCAGTTCAGCGCATGGTGGCGTTCCATGAGCACGTCGGCGCTCAGCCCGGCTGGCGCGGGCTGCTGTTGCACCTGGGCCTGGCGCACGATCCAGTGCAGGCGGTAGTGCTGGTCCAGGGCGTCGAGGATTTCGCTGTCGGGCCGCATGCGTGCGGCATGCAGGGCGCCTTGCAGGTCGCCCGCCTGCAGCAGGGTGCGCGAGGTGAGCGGCACGTCGCAGATGGCGTCGGGGAAAGGCAGCGCATCGACCAGGCCCAGCGCCCATTCCAGCAAATACGCGGCTTCGTAGCGCCAGCCGAACTTGGCGATGGCCTCTTCGGAGGGCCGGGCAGTGGCCATGAATTCGCGCTCGTTGGGGGTGAGCGCGGCCTGGGCGGCTGACAGGCGCTGGAACAGTTGCTCGGGCGTGAGCGGTTCGCCACTGTTCAGTGCTCCGTTCAGTGCGTCGTTCAGTGATTCGGCGCGCACGGCCACGGCCAGCAGGGCAAAGGCGCGTGCGGCGATCTCGTCGGGTGCGCGCATGCGCAGTTCGGGCTCGGAGATCAGCGGCGGCAGGCTGGCCGATGGCGTGAAGCCGCGCTGCGCCAGCGCCTGCTCGCTGCGCTGCTTGCGCTGCCAGGCCTGCTGCGGATAGGGCAGCGCAGCCTGCTCATCAGGCTCGGCGCCGTTGGCATCCAGCAGGATGCGGCCTTGCGGATCGCGGATGCTGCCGTCCGTCAGAAAGGCGATGGCGTTGGCGCGCTGCGCCCAGCCGGCAAAGGCATCGAGCTGGGCCGGCGCAATGCCCAGGCTCAGGTGCTGCTGCACACGCTGGATGTGGCGCATGGCGTGGTAGCGGTTGCGCGTCATCTGCCCATCGCCGCGCCCCAGCACATAGCCGACAAAGCCGGAAAGATGGGGCGCCAGCTCAGGGTCCGAAAGATCGCGGCGCCCGGCCAGCGTGTGCGGAAAGTCGAGCGCGGGAAGGTCCCAGACGGTGCAGTAGGCGTTGATGAGTACTTCGTCTTCTGCGCCATCCGACTGGGGTTCGTGCGGCTGGTGCTGGGTATGCTGGTGTTCCTCTTGGCGAGCGGGCTCGGGGGCGGGCTTGCTGAATGCGGTCTTGAGGCGGGTGAGGAGATTTTTCATGTTCACGGGATTGGTTCCGGGATCGGTCCCAGGATCGGGAGCGGCAGGAAGCGCCCTGCCTCTTGGCCACGGTACGGCTTGCAGATGGCGGGTGACTCAGCCCTGCAGTTCCAGCACCGCCATCCGGTCATACAGCGTGGCCCGCGAAATGCCCAGCTGGCGCGCCGTGGCCAGTTTGTTGCCGCTGTTGGCGGCCAGGGTGGCGGTGATGGCCTTGCGTTCCAGCTCGGCCACCTGCTGGGCCAGGGGGCGCAGCAGGTCGGTGTCGGCGGGGCTGTTTTCGGCAGGGGACGGGGCGGGTGCAGTCTCGGGGCCCGGTGCGGGGGCGGCGGGTTCCACGCCGGATGAGCGCAGCACTTCGCGCAGCTGCTCTGCGTTGATGGCGGTGTCTTCGCTGCGCATGGCGGCCTGCTCCAGCACGTTGCGCAGCTCACGGATGTTGCCGCGCCAGGTCTGGCCGGCCAGCAGGGCCAGGGCGTCGGGCAGCAGTTCTGGCGGGGGCATGTCGTTGCGCAGGGCCAGTTCTTCGGAGAGGACTTCGACCAGGGCCGGGATGTCGCGCCTGCGTTCGCGCAGCGGCGGCACGCGGATGGGCAGCACGTGCAGGCGGTAGAAAAGGTCTTCCCTGAAGCGGCCGTCGCGCACCATCTGCGGCAGGTCGCGCGAGGTGGCTGCCACCACGCGCACGTCAAAGCGCACGAGCTGGTTGGAGCCCAGCGGTTCGATCTCGCCCTCCTGCAGCGCACGCAGCAGCTTGGCCTGCAGGTTCAGGGGCATGTCGCCGATTTCGTCGAGGAACAGCGTGCCGCCGTCGGCCAGCCTGAATTTGCCGTCGCGCGGCTTGCGGTCGGCGCCGGTGTAGGCGCCGGGGGCAACGCCGAAGAATTCGGCCTCCAGCAAGGCATCCGGCACGGCGGCGATGTTGACGGTGACGAAGGGGCCGCCGGTGCGGGCCGATGCCGCGTGGATGGCATGGGCCAGCAGTTCCTTGCCGGTGCCGGTTTCGCCCAGCAGCAGCACGGGGCTGAGCGACTGGGCCGCGCGGCGCGCCTGGCGCTTGACCTCCACGGCCGCCGGGCTGCTGCCGACAAAGCTGGCAAAGCTGTACTTGGCGCGGCGCTCGCCCTGCACGGCCACGCGCAGGCTGCGGTTGCGCTGGGCGGCCAGCTCGCGCCGGGCCTCGTCCAGGTCGCGCTGCAGAACGGCGAACTTGCTGATGAGGGGCTGCAGCGTGGTCTCCGGCTGGTCGAAGAGCACGATGCCGATGGCACCGATGACCGCGCCCGCATCGTCCTTGAGCGGGATGCGGCTGACCACGAAGGTGCCGGCGCGGTTGGTGAGCAGGTCGATGAGTACGGGCTCGCCGGTTTCCAGCACGCGGCGCATGCGGGTGTTGGGGATGACGTCCTCGACCATGTGGCCCAGGAAGTCGTCCACCGAGGCCACGCCCAGGTCGGGCAGAAAGCGCTGGTAGCCCTCGTTGACCCAGACGATGCGCCCTGCCCTGTCGGCCAGGAACATGCCCTGGCTCATGGTGGAGAACAGCTGGAACATGGAGCGCGCTGCCAGCGCGAGGATGCCGTCGGCATCGAGCGGCAGGGGCTGGACCAGGGTGGGTGTGGGCGGCATGGATGGCATCCTAGCGGAGTCGCCTTGGGTCCCCTTGAGATCCCTTTTTGCAGCCTGCGGGTCTGCCGCGCTCAGCCCTGCTCGATGGCGACCTGGGTGCAGATGGCGCAGCACATCTGCGCAGCCTGCGCGTTGGCGATGAAGTAGTAGATGCTGACGCCTTCGCGACGCCGGCCCAGCACGCCGGCCTGGTACAGCGTGTTCAGGTGCTGGGACATGTTGGGCTGCGTGGTGGTGATGTCGGCGAGCAGTTCGGTCACGTTCTTCTCGCCATGGCACAACACGCTGATGATCTTCAGGCGCACGGGCGCCGCCATGGCACGGAACAGCTCCGCAGCGCTCTCGAACACGCTGTCGTCGCTCAGGTCCATGCTGTCATTGCGGCTGTCCATAGGCGTCTGTCATCCTGGTAATGGAGGGTGGGCGGGTTGGCGGGCCGGCATGCTCGCCGCCCCATCGGGCTAGTTTATAGCCCGCAGGGCGGCAGCGCAGGCTCGGCCCGGCTCGGGTTCGGGTTGATCTACGGCAAGGCGCCGTGTCATCGCTCAGAAATCAACCGTGGCCGACAGCATGAAAGTGCGCGGTGCGCCCAGACCCAGGCTGGTCCACAGCGGCGTGGCCCAGTAGGCCTTGTTGGCCACGTTGGTGATGCTGCCGCGCAGCGTGAGCGGATGGCCGGCCGCCGTGGTCACATAGCGTGCGCCAACGTCGAACACGGTGCGGCCCGGCACGGACAGCGAGTTGTCGGCATTGATGTACTGCCTGGATGCCGTGGTGGCATTGGCCGTCAGCGTCAGGCCCTGCAGGGCAGGCACGTCCCACTCCACACCCAGCTTGCCCTGCAGCCTGGGCACGCCCGCCGCCAGCTTGCCCTGGTTCACGCCGCCTGCCGTGCGGGTGAGCTTGGGCTGTACGTAGGCAATGCCGCCCATCAGGCGCACGCCCGTGGCCACGTTGCCGAAGAAGCCCCATTCCACGCCCCGGTTGCGTTGCTCGCCGCCGAAGGAGAAGACGTTGGAGACAGGATCGGTGTAGCCGTTGGGGCGCTGGATCTCGTAGAGGCTGAAGGTGTGGGCGAAGTCGCCCAGGTCCAGCTTCAGGCCCAGCTCCTTCTGCCTGGATTTGTAGGGAGCGAACACTTCGCCCGCGTTGGCCGCCGTCATGGGTGCGGTGGCGCCCTGGCTCAGGCCTTCGATGTAGTTGGCGTAGACCGAGACACGCTCGCTGGCCTTCACCAGCAGCGCGGCGGCGGGCGTGGTGGCGCCCTGGTCATAGCGCGAGGTGCGCGCGCCCGTGGTCACGTTGAAGGTGTCGCTGAGCACCTGCTGGCGGCGCAGGCCCAGGGTGAGCTGCACGCGGTCCTGCGCAAAAGACAGGGTGTCGGCCACGCCGATGCTGGTCAGCCGCAGTTCGGTGCGCGAGATCGGGGGCGCGTTGAAGCTGGTAGCCGGGCCCCAGATGGGGTTGTAGATGTTGGTGATCCAGTCCTGGGCCAGCACGTTGCGGCGGCCGAACTGCTTGTCGGTATGCGTGTAGTAGGTGGCGTTGAGCGCCCACTGGTGGCCCACGCCGGCCGTCTGGAACTTGCCCTTGAGGCCGGCCTCGGCCGACTTCTTGTCCATCTCGAAGCCCAGGTCGGCCAGGTTGGTGCGGTAGTCGCCGGCCGTGTTGAAGACCTGGATCAGGTAGGCCCCCGTGGAACGGTACCGGGTCTTGCTGGTGCCCACGGCGGCATAGGCCGTGACGCGGTCGCCCAGGTCGAGTTCGCCGCGCACCATGGCGCCCTTGTCCTTGGTGTCGTAGAAGGCCCAGCTGGGATTGAGCAGGGTGTCGGCCTTGGGCGGCCTGGGCACGGGCAGGCCTGCGGCCAGGTTGATGCCGCGGTTCAGGCCGTCGGTGCGGTCATCGCTGCTGTACAGGTCGGCCGACAGGCGGGCACGGTCGCCGCGCCAGTCCAGGCCCAGCGAAGCCAGCCGGGTTTCCTTTTCCTGGTGGTTCACGGCGCCGTCGCCATCGCGCAGCACGCCGTTGAAGCGGATGCCGAACTGCTTGCGCTCGCCAAAGCGGCGGCCCAGGTCAATGTGGGCGCCCAGTTGCGCATCGGACATGAAGGAGGTGGTCAGCCGCGTGAGCGGCTCGTCGCCCGCGCGCTTGGGCACGAGGTTGACCGTGCCGCCTACCGAGCCGCCAGGCGGCATGCCGTTGAGCAGGGCCGAGGGGCCCTTGAGCACGTCCACGCGCTCGAACATTTCTGGCGATGCGCGGTAGAACGGCGCCACGCCGAACAACCCGCCAAAGGTCACATCGCCAATGCTGGAGCTGAAGCCGCGAATGGAATAGTTCTCGCTGATGATGCCGGTCATGCCCGTGCTGAACACGGTGGGGTCGGCGGCCGAGATCACGTCGGTGATGTCGCGGGCCTGGCGGTCGGCCATGAATTTCTCGGTGTAGCTGATGGTGTTGAAGGGCGTCTCCATGAAGTCCTTGTCGCCCAGCAGGCCCATGCGGCCGCCTGTGGATACCTGGCCGCCGGCATAGGCTTCCGGCGCCTGCTGAGCCTGTGCGCGCACGGTGACGGCGGGCAGGAGCACGCCGCCCTCCACGGGCGCTGCGGCGTTGCGGTCACGGCCCAGGGTGTAGCTGCCGTTGGCTTCGCGCAGCGCGCGCAGGCCCTGGCCGCGCAGCAGCTCGGCAAAGCCGTCGGCCACGCTGTAGCTGCCCGACAGGCCTGAGCTGCTGCGGCCTTGCAGCAGGCTGGAATCCACCGTCAGCTCCACGCCGGCCGATGCGGCAAAGGCGTTGAGCGCCTGGCCCAGCGGACCGGCGGGGATGTTGAAGGCGCGGCGGGCCTCGTCGGGTGCCGCCCCGGAGGCTGCTCCAGATGCGGCCCCCTGGGCAGCCGCCTGCGCCAGCGCGGACGGCATGGCCACGGCCAGGCCGCCCAGTGCCAGGCCCGCCATGCAGAGCATTTGCACGGCGATGGCCGTGTGCCTGGAGGCAAAGGCCGGGTGCGGCAGGGCGCGCGATGCGCCGTTGTGCGCGGGGCGGGATGGATGGCGTAGTGCCATGCGGGACTCCTTTCGATTCGGGTAGGCGTTGGGTGTTTCACCTTGTCTTCCGAACGAGAAAGCCAAACCCTCAATCGAGAATGCGATCAATTTGCAACCGCAGTTGCCACCGATGCCGCGCCCGCTGCCGGCGCATCGCCGTAGCCCTTGAGCACGTCATCGACCATGAGCTTCACCGAGGTCACGCTGGCCGCCGTGACGTACCAGGCCTCTGAATCGACGAAGACCACGCGGTTGTTCTTCCAGGCGCTGGTCTGGCGCAGCAGCGGGTTGTCCATGCCTGCGGCGTCCATGCCCGGGCGGCGCTGCATGATGGCCGTGCGGTCGATCACGTAGAGGATGTCCGGGTTGGCCTGCTGTATGAATTCGCTGGAGATGGGCTGGCCGTGCAGGTCGGCCTCGGCCGCCGTGCTGGCGGGCTTGACGCCCAGTGCGTTGAAGACAAAGCCGTAGCGCGACTGCGGCCCGAAGGAGCTGAAGGCGCCGTTGTTGTGCATGACGATGAGGGCCGTCTCCGCACGGCCCTCGGTGGCGCGTCGGGCCTGGGCGACCTTGTCGTCCATCTCGGCGGCCTTGGCGCGCGCCAGGTCCTCCTTGCCGAAGATGCGGCCCAGGGTGAGCAGATGATCGCGCACGGTGTCCAGGTGCCGGGTGCCGCTGTTCCTGAAGTCCACGTCGAAATGCACCGTGGGCGCAAAGCCCGAAAGCTCCTGGTAGGCGCTGGCCTGGATGGGCGAGATCAGCACCAGGTCAGGCTTGAGCGCGTGCACGCGCTCCAGGTTGGGCTGGACGATGGAGCCCAGGTCCTGCACGCCGGCGTCGTCCTTGTACTGTGCCAGGAAGTGGGGCACGAAGTCCTTGGGCATGCCGGCAATAGGCACGCCGAGCTGGTCGAGGAAGTCGGCCTCGTTCATGTCCAGCGCGGCCACGCGCTGCGGAAGGTGCTCCACCACCGTGGTGCCGAGCTGGTGCTGCACCGTGACGGGCTTGAACTCGCCGGCCGCCGCCTGGGGCGCTGCGGCCTGTGCCGACGGGTTGGCGGGCCGGTCGCAGGCCGACAGGGCCAGGGCAGCGGCCAGGGCCAACATGGAAGCGTGATGGGGAATGCGGAACAGACGGGTCACGGGCTTTCTCTCCTGAAAAATGGGATGCATCGCATTGGGTGTTTTTGGGAGGCCGGGGGCCGGCTCAGGCCCGGCCACGCCCGCGCACCATGAGCGCGAGGAAGTAGCTGCCGCACACGAGGTTGACGAGGATGCCCACCGAGGTGCGGTAGTTGAAGACATGCTCCACCGCCAGTTGCGCCGCGATGAAGATGGACACGGCCACGGCGCAGCCCAGCGGCAGCGTGACGCGGTGGCGCGCTGTGCCCGCCAGCGCGTAGCTGATGTGGGCCACGAAGATGCCCATGAAGGCCGTGGGCCCCAGCAGGCTGGTGGACACCGCCACCAGCGCGGCAATCAGCGCCAGCTGCAGGCGCAGCTGGCGCTGGTAGTGCACGCCCAGCGAGATGGCCTGCTCGCGCCCCAGGGCCAGCACGTCCAGCACGGGCAGGCTGCGCCGCACGATCACGCAGGCCACGGCCACGATCAGCGCCGACCACAGCAGCTGCGCGGGCCGGGCGCGGTTGAACGAGGTGTAGCTGTAGCCCTGCAGCACAGAGAATTCGCCCGGGCTGATGCGCAGCTGCACGAACTGCGTGAAGGTGCCTATCACCATGCCCAGCACCAGGCCCAGCAGCAGCAGGAAGTACACGTTGTCGCGGCCCCCGCCCAGCAGCCAGCGGTGCAGGGCCCAGGAGTAGCCCAGCATGCAGGCCACCGACAGCCAGAAGTTGCCGCCGGGGCCCAGCACCACCAGGCTTTGCACGCCCATGGCCAGCACCAGCAACGCCTGCAGCAGAAGGTAGACCGCCTCGTAACCCATGATGGCTGGCGTGAGGATGCGGTTGCCCGCAATCGTCTGGAAGACGATGGACGACAGCGCAATGCAGATGCCGCCGATGACGATGGCCGACAGCCGCGTCAGCCGCCGTGCAATGACGTAGCCGAAGTCCAGGCCCGAGCCCAGCAGCACGAAGCAGGCCGCCAGCGCGACGGCAACCACGGCAGCCGCAATCCATGCGGTTGTCTGAGGCAAGGCCTTGCGCATCACGGCCTCCTGCGCAGGATGAGCACGAGGAAGAGCACGCCGCCCACGCTACCCGCCGTCAGGCCGATCGGCACCTCGAAGGGGTGCATGATCAGCCGGCCCACGATGTCGCAGGCCAGCAGCAGCGAGGCGCCGCTGAGCGCGACGATGGGCAGGGTGCGGCCCAGGTTTTCGCCGCAGCGCATGGCCACCAGGTTGGGAATGACCAGGCCCACGAAGGGAATGGCGCCCACGGTGATGACCGTGGCCGAGACGGTGACGGCCACCAGCACCAGGCCCAGTGTGGCCAGCGCCGGATAGCTCAGGCCCAGGCTGGTGGCCATGCCCTCGCCCATGCCCAGCACGGTGAAGCGGTGCGCAAACGCATAGGTGAGCGCCACGATGGGCACGATGAGATAGATGATTTCGTAGTGCCCCTGCACGATGCGCGAGAAGTCGCCCAGCAGCCAGCCCTGCATGCTTTGCAGCAGGTTGTGGCGGAAGGCATGGAACTCGGCGATGGCGCTGAGCACGCTGCCGTACATCAGGCCCACCACGGGCACCAGCACCAGGTTGCGCAGGCGCATGCGGCGGATGATGGCCACGTACAGCAGGCTGGCGCCCAGGCAGAACACCAGCGCGAACACCATGCGCCAGGCCACGCCCCACGCGCCCGAGGTGAAGGCCGAGGCGGGCGCCACCGTCAGCGACACCAGAATGCCCAGCTTGGCCGCATCCAGCCCGCCGCAGGTAGCAGGCTCCACAAAGCGGTTCTGCACGATCTGCTGCAGCACCACGCCGCACACCGACAGCCCCACCCCCGTGAGCACCAGCGCTGCCAGGCGCGGCAGGCGGCTGGCCGTGAGGGTGAGCCAGGCATCGCCCGACAGCGACAGCAGCTGCCCCCAGTCCACCTGCCGCGCGCCGATGAGCACGGACGCGCAGCACAGCGCGGCAAACGGCAGCAGCCACGGCGCCAGGCGCGGGGCCTGCGTCCTTGTCTCTGGCTTCGCAAGCTCGCTCAACGGAGGTCCTCGCCCGTGCCTGTGGCCGTTCCCGTGCGCGTTCCCGCAATGCGCCAGCCCTTGGCGGCGCGCCGCCGCGCCAGAAAGCGCGCATACAGGCCCTGCGCCTGCGCCAGCTGCTGCGGCGTGCCCTGCTCGCTGACGCGGCCCTGGTCCAGCACGATGATCTGGTCGGCCATGGCCACGGTGGACAGCTGGTGGGCAATCACGATCAGCGTGCGCCGGCCGCGCAGCCGCGCCAGCGCCTGGGCGATGGCGGCCTGGTTCTCGGCATCCAGCGCGGCCGTGGCCTCATCGACCAGGAGGATGGGCGCGTCCTTGATGAGCGCGCGGGCAATGGCGATGCGCTGGCGCTCGCCGCCCGACAGGCGCGCCCCGCCCTCGCCCACCGGCGTGTCCAGGCCCTGCGGCAGGCGCTCGATGATTTCGGCCACGCCGGCCTGGCGGGCGGCCTCCATCACCTCGGCATCGCTGGCCTGCGGGCGGCCCATGCGGATGTTGTCGGCAATGGAGCCCTGGAAAAGGTAGCTGTCCTGAAAGATCTGGCTGATCTGCCCGGCCAGCCGCTCGCCCGCGATCTGACGCACGTCGATGCCGCCCACCAGAACGCTGCCCTGCTGTACATCGAAAAAGCGCGCGATCAGCCGCAGCACGGACGACTTGCCAGAGCCGGAGGCGCCCACCAGCGCCGTCATCGAGCCCGGCTCCACGCGCAGGCTCAGGCCCCGCAGCACTTCGGGCTGGCCCGGCGCGTAGCGGAACACCACATCGCGCAGCTCCACCGAGGCATCGCGCGGCGCCTGGGGCACGGCAGGCTCGGGCAGCGGCTGGACCGCGAGGATGTCGCGCACGGCATCGAGCTGCACGCGCGCGGCGCGCAGCGAGTCGGCGTAGCCGGCCACCTCCAGCAGCGGATCGACATGGTGGCAGGCCAGCAGCAGGGCCACGATCACGGGGATGGCAGCTTCCATTCCCATGCCCATGCCCTGTGCTGCAACGCCGCCCAGGCGCTCGTCCAGCCACAGCGCGCCGGCCACCAGCAGGGCCGCAAACACGGCCTGCACGGCCCAGCCATTGAGCACGCCCGACAGCGCCACCAGGCGGATGGATTGCGCGCCCGATGCGCGCTGCCGGCCCAGGGCCTGCTCCAGCCAGCGCGTGCCGCCGCCTTCGCCATTGAAGGCGCGCAGCACCGACTGCGCCTGCGCAAACTCCACCATGCGCTGGCTGGCGCCAGCCATGCTGCGCTGCAGGCGCTCGTCGGCATGGCGGCCCAGGTGCGCGGTGACCAGCAGCACGCCTGCCAGCAGCGGCAGCGCCAGCAGTGCAATCAGGCCCATGCGCCAGTCCATGGCACACAGTGCGGCCACTACGGCAAAGGGTGCCACGGCGCCGCTGAACACGGGCGTGAACACATGGGCCGGCAGCTGGGCCACTTCCATCATTCCCTGCGAGACCACGTGGTTGAGCCGGGCCGTGTTCTCGGGGGTGAACCATCCCACGGGCAGGCGGGTCACATGGTCACCCAGGCGGTGGCGTGCCACGCGCAGCACGGCGGCGCCCAGGCCCAGGCCGGCTTTTTCCACCTGGCGCTGCCAGGCCCAGCACAGCACCACGCCCGCCAGCAGCACGGCCAGCCAGGCCGCGGCGCCGCGCGTATCGCCTGCCAGCAGGCGCGAAAGCACGGGCACAAGAGCGGTGACGACCAGGCCGCTGAGCAGGCCGTGCAGCACGGCCATCCAGGCATAGCGGCGGAAAAGCCGGGCATCGTCGCCCAGCAGTTGCATCAGGGTCTTCAGCATGGCGGCAGCTCCGGGGCCAGGGCGGGGGTGAAAGGCTGGGCTTGCGTGGGCGGTGGTGCATACCCGCCCAGCGCCCACAGCCGTGCGTAGCGTCCGCCCAGCGCCAGCAGCTCGGCATGGCGGCCGCGCTCGCGGATGGCTCCGCCCTCCACCACCAGAATCTGGTCCGCATGCATGACGGTGTCCAGCCGGTGGGCGATGACCAGCAGGGTGCGTCCGGCGGCCAGGCGCGACAGGGCTTCCTGAATGGCGGCCTCGCTCTCGGCATCGGCAGCGGCCGTGGGCTCGTCCAGCACCAGCACGGGCGCATCCAGCAGCACAGCGCGCGCAATGCTCAGGCGCTGCTGCTCGCCGCCGGACAACTGGGCGTCTTCGCCGATCACGGAGTCATAGCCGCGCGGCAGCGCCAGGATGCGTTCATGGATGTGGGCGGCGCGCGCCGCCTCTTCCACCTCCTGCGCGCTGGCCGAGGGCCGGCCCAGGGCGATGTTCTCGCGCACGCTGGCGTGCACCAGGCGCACGTCCTGCAGCACAAAGGCCAGATGGCGGTACAGCTGCCGGGTCTCGATCTGCCGCAGGTCCACCCCGCCCAGCGTGATGCGCCCTTCGTTCGGGTCGAAGAAGCGCAGCAACAGCCGGGCGAGCGTGGACTTGCCCGCGCCCGAGGCACCGACCACGGCGGTCACCGTGCCGGGCCTGAGCGTGAAATCCATGCCCTTGAGCACGTCATGCCCCGCCTCGTAGGCATGGCCAACGCCTTCGAAGCGGACTTCGCAGCCTTGGGGCAGCCTGCATTGATCGGCGGCCGGTTGCTCCAGTACGGGCGTGCGCAGCAGCGCCTGCACGCGCTGGGCGGCGCCCGTGGCGTGGTTGAGCGCATGCAGGTTGAAGCTGAGCAGCTGCAGCGGCGCGCTGATGCCCGGCGCCACCAAGGCAAAGGGCAGCACATCCACGGGCGCCATCCAGCCCAGGGCCGTGAACAGCGTGCCAAAGGCCAGCATCACGCCCAGCACGGCCACGGGCGCGATCAGCGCATTGGCATTGGCGCGTGCGGACACCAGCGGGCGCGCAAAGCCGAGGAAGGCGTCGGTAAAACCATCGACGGCCTCGCGGTAGCTGCCATGGGCGCGCCCGCTGGCACCAAAGGCCTTGACCACGGGAATGCCGTTTACGAACTCCACCACCGCGTTGTTGATGCGCGCCAGCCCCGCGCCAAAGGCCGGCATGTGGGCACTGCTGGCCTGCATGGCGTGGCGCATCACCAGAAAGAAGATGCCGAACGGCAGGGCCGAGACCAGGGCCATGCGCCAGTCCATGGCCACCAGGTAGACCGCAGAAGCGGCCACCGTGCCCGCACCGCGCCCCACCGTGGTGTAGAAGTGCGCGGTCAGCTCGTGCAGGGTGGCCACGTCGTCCTGCATGGCCTGCTTGACCTGGCCCGAGGCCCGCTCGGTAAACCAGCCCAGCGGCACGCGCGCCAGCCGCTGCATGGCCGACAGGCGCAGTCCGTGGGTGAGTCGGTTGTCGGCCAGATGGGCAACCAGCTCGCCCGCCGACACCAGGGCCATGCCTGCGAACAGGCAGACAAGGCACAGCACGATGACGCGCCAGGCATCGGCCGCCACCATGCCGCCATCGGCCAGCGCCAGCCGCGCGATGTGGGCAATGCCCGCCAGCGGCGCCAGCGCCAGCACGGCGCCCGCAAACGACAGCAGCGCGGCAAGAACAAGCTGCGCGCGGATGGGCTGCAGCGTCTGCGCAATGGGGCCGGGGCCGGCCTGAGGGTCATCGGCATCGGTGGAGTGCATGGGATTTCCTGGAAGGCATGGCGGGACAGAAAACAAGGGCTCTTGCCTGTCTTCCGAACGAGAACGCCAAACCCTCAATCCGCAGGGGCAGGAATTTGAATCAGCCGGTAACGGGCTCCAAGAGACAGGGAAGGCGCCGTGATGAAAGGCGCCTCAGCCCGCCGCCTGCACCGTGACCCAATAGCGCGTGCGCGAGACCACCTGCACGGGCAGGCCCAGCGCCAGGTTGTGCAGGGCGCGGTCGGTATCGCGCAGCGAGAACACGCCCGTGACGCGCAGGCCGGCCACCTGCGGGTCGCAGCGCAGCAGGCCCGTGCGGTAGCGCGCCAGCTCGGCCACCAGTTCGCCCAGCGGCATGTTGTCGGCCACCAGCACGCCGCGCGCCCAGGCGGCGGCGCTTTCCCGCGCGGCCACCGGGGGCTGGGCCAGATCGCCGGAGAAGACGGCGCCCTGCCCTGCCTCCACGCGCACCACCTGGCCCGGCGCCCGGGCGGGACGCACCTCCACCGCGCCCTCGAACACGGTCACGCGGGACTGCTCATCTTCCTGGCGCAGGGTGAAGCGCGTGCCCAGGGCCTGCACCGTGCCGTGGCGCGAGCGCACGCGCAGCGGGCGCGGTGTGCTTTGCGGATCAGGCGCGGTGGTCACGAGGATTTCTCCGGCGCGCAGCAGGATCAGGCGTTCGGCCCCGTCAAAGCGCAGGTCGATGGCCGAGGCCGATGCCAGCACCACCTGCGTGCCATCCGGCAGCGTGATCTCGCGGACCTCGCCACGCGCCGTGCCATGGCTGGCAGCGGCGATTTGCCAGGCATCGGTGCCGCGCACCACATGGGCAATGCCACCGGCCATGGCCATGAAGCCCAGCAACTGCATGGCGCGGCGGCGGCCGCGGCGTGGCGCCGGCGACGCAGCGGAGGTGTCCGCCAGCGTATGCCGCGCAATGCCGCCGGGCACGCTGCGCAGCTTGTCGTCAAAGGCCTGCAGGCGGCTCCAGGCCAGCTCGTGCCGCGGATGCTCGGCACGCCAGCGGGCGCAGGCGGCGCGGTCTTCGTCGCTGGCGTCATCGGCCCATAGCCGGGCCATCCACTCGGCGGCGCGCTGGACAATGGCCGGCTCCAGCAGCTCGCTGGAGGCGTCGGGCGATGCAGGCGATGAGGACATGCGGACGGGCCGTTCAGCACACCGGGCCGTGCAGCGCCTGGTAGCAGGCCAGCAGGCCGGCGGCGATGTATTTCTCCACCGAAGACACGGACACGCCCAGCTCGGCCGCGATATCGCGGTAGGCCATGCCGTCGAGCTTGCACAGCAGCAAGGCCTTGCGCGCCTTGGGCGGCAGGCCGTTCAGCGCGGCGTCGATCTCCACCAGCGCCTCCAGCGCCAGGGCACGTGTTTCTTCGGAGGGCGCCATCTGCTCGGGCAGCAGGGCCAGCGCTTCAAGATAGGCCGCCTCCACGCGGCGGCGCCGGTACAGGTCGATCACCAGGCCGTTGGCGATCTGGGTGAGATGTCGGCGGTGCTCGTCGGCCGGCGGAACACGACCGGTGCGCAGCAGTTGCAGGTAAACGTCGTGCGCCAGATCGGCCGCATCAAAGGCATTGCCCAGCTTGCGGCGCAGCAGGCCGCGCAACCAGCCGTGGTGATCGGTGTAGAGAATTTCGACTTGTTGCTGAAGCGCAAACTCGGCGGCGGCCACGATACCCCTCCCTGTATCCCAGGGCGCAGGCAGGCCAGGGACGAATGACAAATGAGAACCATTTGCATTTTATAGGGAGACAGCCCCGCCGCCGCCAACGCCACCATCAACGCCACCTCCACCGCGTGCAGGCGCTGCTAGCGCGGCAGCAGGCCCGGCAGTATGGCGTTCAGATCCACCGCATCGGCCATGGCGCGATTGCCTTCGTCGCCAGGATGCAGCCGGTCGCCCGAGTCGAAGCGCGCCGCCATGCGGGAAGGATGGGCGCCATCGCGCAGCACGGCATCGAAGTCGATCACCGCATCGAAGGCGCCGCCCAGGCGTATCCAGGCGTTTACATGCCGGCGCAGATCGTCCTTTTCGGCCTGGTAATAGTCGTCCAGCGGCGTGCCTGGCAAGGCGCCCTCGAAAGGCGGCAAGGTGGCGCCGATCACGCGCAGGCCGTGGCTGCGCGCCCTGGCAATCAGCTGGCGATAGCCCTCTGTCATGTCCTGCAGCGTGGGACGCGGCGCTTGCCGCGCAAAGGCCGTGCCGGGCCAGGAAATATCGTTGATGCCCAGCAGCACGATGAGGCTGCGCACACCGGGCTGGGCCAACACATCACGCTCCAGCCGCGCCAGCGCATGCTCGCCCATGCCATCCGACAGCAGGCGCGCGCCCGAAATGCCGGCATTGACCACCGCCGCGCCGTGCGGCGCAAGGCGCGCGGCCAGGAAATCCGGCCAGCGGCTGTCCCGGTCCAGGCTGGCCGTGGCGCCGTCGGTGATGGAGTCGCCCATCACCGCTACCACGGGCGCCGCGGGTGACGCGGGGTCGGCCTCAACCTGAATACCCGCCAACAGCGGGCGGGCCGTGCTGCTGATTGCGCCAGGGTCCGAAGTCCGCAGCGCCGCAGCAGCGGACTGGTCGCCCGCCACGATCCAGCCGGTCTGACGCCCATCCCAGTGAAAACTTTGCACAGGCGTGGCGCCGGGCACGTACAGGCTCACGGCCACCTGCGACAGCGAGGCCAGCGGCAAGGCCACAGGGTCGCTGACCAGGGATGCGCCTGCGGCAATGGTGGCTTGCGCGCTGCCGCCAAAGGTCACGGCCTGCAGGCTGCCAGCGTCAATGGCGCCCGCCGGCAACGGCTTTGCCACGGTCGCCCTGCCCACGGTCACCGGCTGGCCGCCATAGGCGTTGGACAGCACGACGCGCAGGCGCGGCCCGCCCAGGCTGATGCGCGCCACCTGGCGCACGGTCTGGTCCTGCAGAACGGCGGGCAGATTGGTGGGAAAGAGGAAGTCCGCCCCCCAGACCGGCTGCGGGCTGGCCTGCCACGTGGCAGCCCAGTTGGAGGCTTCAGCCGAACCCGCCGGCACCGTCGAAGCCGCCAAGGCTGGCGTGGAAATCACAAGCGCCAGAAGGACCGCGCCCGAGGCCGTGGAAAGCGATGGAAAAAGTTGCCGCATGCAAGGAACCCTATGGCTGTCGATGGCGGGATCATGGATTCAAGGGCTGCGCGGGACTAGACGGTCTGCTGGAACACCATCTGTGAATTTAATTCACGATGAGGCCTGTGCTGTGCTTTGGCAGCGAGGATGGAGTGCGTATTCAAGCGCTTTTTTGTAGGAGCGATGCAAGGCTGAAGCGGTCTTCTGACGGCAAAAATCACATCCTACAGATTCACCCTCGCCAATTACCTGATGTCCAGATATTGTATTTCAGGCTTGAAATCGCCATGCTCACAATATTTCTTCGCCATTTCCGAAGTATATTCAGTTGAATTCAAATTAGTAGCCGTTGTCGCCTTCGTCACATAATAAATTTCTTCACTAGAGCTTACTTTTCCCAGCAGATATAGATTTTCACCAAATCCATTCGAAATGTCCTGAAAAGCGCACCACCCTGATTTTATTTTCTCAACGCCCTTTTGAAGCAGCGCGACTCCATTTTTTGATGCTTTCATATTCATCTTTTTCTGAAAATCAATAGATTGAATTTTTTCCAGCTGAAAGAACATATAAAAATGATTAGTTTCCACATCAGCATATATTCTGATATTAAAGGCAGTCTTTGGTAAAAAAGCGGGAACCCAAGAGATATATCTTTGTCCATCTTCATCCAATAGATCATAGGAAGAGAAGAAGCTCTCCTTTTCATTCTCGATTGAAGAAATAAGAAAAATAAATCCCAGAAGTGCAACCACAACGAATGATCCGAAAGATACTTTTATTATCTTCTTCATGGGCTTATGTATTCAATACTCATAAAACAAGCGCTTATTTCGCAATACCCAAGAATGAAACTCCAAAAATTCCAGTGGAGCCTCTATTA
Source organism: Delftia sp. JD2 (assembly GCF_001682645.1). NCBI lineage: Bacteria > Pseudomonadati > Pseudomonadota > Betaproteobacteria > Burkholderiales > Comamonadaceae > Delftia > Delftia sp. JD2. Next base: position 8,820 of record NZ_LFJT01000037.1, on the reverse strand, counting down.
CTTGCAGCCTAACTAATCTACATCCGCCACCAAAATTACCGTGACTATTGGACAATTTGACATGCATAACAGTAGCGCCCCGGCCAAAAAGAGCCATTTATTTTTTGCAACAACAGCTAGTCCAACATCAGCAAAGAAAGATCTGTGCACACCCACTCCAGATTGGATGCAGTACTAAAATACTCGCTTAACTGTGTGAGTGCATTAGTTAGAAAAGACTATGGCACTTGGCACAAGTCTTCACTTCAAGGAAAGTTAAATCGCGGTAATATCTTCATCTACCCAAACAACCATATTCACCCATCGAATTATTCTTCACCATTTCTTCTCCAGAAGAAATTATTTCATTATTTTTTATAAAGAAATAAGTAAAAATACCATCGTCCATTGATTCTTTGTACGCCACATCATCCTTTAAATCACTTGAATATTTTCTCAGCTCTTCAAGAACAACTAATTTTGGCGTATATGGCGGAAATACACAAACAAAGTCGTAATCTTTATTTATATAATAATCAAAACCATCTTTTCTGAAGAAAAAATATCCATTTAGCAAGATTAAAATAATAATTACCAATTTAATCTTCATGGAGTTTTCCAGTATTTTCTTGCATTAAGCGCACCAGAGTTCTTTCTATGATCCATACACCGCCATCATCAATACTATCTTGGAAATTATTTTTCACGATCTTTGTCAGGTGTTATTCTTTTTCTCTCTCGCTCTGCTGCTTATTATTACTTCTATAAAAAATCAACACAAGAATAATTATCGGACTAATGAGTAAATAAATCGTCACCAGCATTTTTATATTTCTTGGAACCTCACAATAAACAGAGAAAAATACGCTTATTATCCAAATTGATGCGTATATTGCTTTCCTTGTTGAATGCAAATATATAGATCCAACAATGCAAACCAAAAATACGAAAAATATTGCCCAAAAATAATACAACACCACATCGGTTGCAAAAGCGAAAGCCGGCGTGGGTAATGCAAGAAAGAAAATCAGTCCAATCGCATCCGCAAGTAATTTTGAACGCATTACTTTCATTGCCTTTGAAATCTTTCCAAGCTTGTTCTGTAATTTTTCCTAGATCACTATTCTCGCCCGGTTGTACTATTTCCTGGCTTAAGTGATGTGCTTTATGAAGCAATCCTTCTTCACCACTCCATACCTCAAACCTCTGCGAGACGTCCCCTGTGGGTTGTATTCGTGCAGCACATTGCCACAGGGGTCCTACTGTGCGACCCAGGCCACTAACCCTCGCTGGTCGGTCAGGGCCATGGGCGTGCCCAGATGGTCGCAGTGGTAGTGATGGATGGCTACGGAGCCCTGTTACGCTCGCTCCTGCTTTTGCAGTTACTTGCGCATCTCCTGCAGCATTTTTGTGGTGTGCTCGTCGTGGATACCCAACATGACCAAGCGATCTGCGCGTATTGGCCTCATCTTGTTATAACCCATGGGGCTGAACAATCTACGCATATCGAGACTCACTGTGACTGGTGATTTTTGTTTTCAACAATCTCTTTACTTATTAGAAAATCACCGTATGGCCATACGGTTATGGTGGTCGTTCTAATAAAATTGTTATTTCCGTCAGATCTTGAGTGTTTTGATAACTTGAAATAATGAGTTTCTTCCCCCAATGTATTTGAAACACTTATTGATGCAGGGAAAGCAGTTGGTTTAATGTTCGATTCTTTTATCCTAATTACGACATTTTGACGAATTAGGCAGCGATGGCTTTGCCATCCCAATATATCTTTGACACTCAAATCATAGTCTGGATTTCCAAGCTTATTAAAAATATAAGACAAATTAAATCCCTCTATATCCGATAAATCAATTTTCATCGGTGCCATCAAGAAAATTAGCAAAGATATTATTTGAAAACCAAGCGCTGCCGCTATTATGTAAATTACTGTTTTCATAATCTTTTTCAATCCTGCATCTTCTATATATTGGATTGCCTTTAGGCGATACCCCATTCCTTGACCAACTAGTTGAATGTGATCCATCTTCTGAGCCTGCGCCAATGGTTGCACGACTCCCCGTCACGAATGGCACATGCCCAGTAGCGTCCCCATATAGGCATGCTACTGCAACAATATTACCAGGCTTTGTAGAAGTAACAAATTCAAATACGGGAATTGCTTTTTTGTGGATTTTCCCAATCTCCAGCAGTTGCTGGTCCTCTTGAGATAATTTCGAATCTGTAGCGCGAGGAAGATTCGACATCTGCATTTTCTAGCACCTCATGAACAACGAGATTACATTTATTTACTTTCGATCCAAAGCCATAATTGGAGGTGTATGAATATCTTTCTTGATTTTTTATTTTTCTCCGCTGCTTTCAAAATTCTCTCTACACACGTTTTTACGGGAACCAAGCCCAAAGGATCCATGGAAATCATGGGATTTATCGCATATATACTTTGTTAACCCTTCCGGCCAACCCGATCGGATCCTGATTCACATAACTTCTCACCACCGGCTCGTAATACCGATGCCGGTTGTAATACAGCCCCGTTTCCCTGTCATGGTGCTGCCCCGGCAGCCGGATCGCCTGGTGGATGCCCTGCGGGTTGTACTCCTGCAGCACATTGCCCCAAGGGTCCAGCTTTGCGGCCCAGGGCACCTGGCCGGTCTGGTCGGTCAGGGCCATGGGTGTGCCCAGGTGGTCGTACTACTTGAATAAAAATATCATTGCACGCTTATTGATATTTTGAATTCTTCGCGGGTTTTTAAGCATTATTAAATAATGCAAAATATAAACAAAACACACCAGAGAAAAAATATGGAATTAAATAGAATAAAAAGAAAATAAAATAACCTCTATTATTTTTTCTTCTTAGCTCCATTGAGCCTGCGCCAAATATATACAATCCACAAAAAATGTAAAATAAGAAACCAAATAGTAAACTTACACTATTCTCAAATAAATTAATAACCAGCATTAAATTCATCAGAATAGATACAAGTCCAGCGTATATATCTGAATATTTTTCAAAATGCACTAAAGATGATTTGTGATCTATTTTCATTGATTTCTATTTCTTGCAAATGGACGCCCCGGAGTTCATCATGCTTTGCGCAGCAGTCGCTCCTTGCAATACATCCAGAGCAGTTTTTTGCCGAGGAGTGAACATACTGCTGACAGGCTGTTTCCATGGTGGGTCCACATCCATGCCCCATTTTATTGGTAGTTTTATTTTATTATTGACTGGAATCTTTCCAACAGCCAAATCCAAGCTTAAATCCATCACATCTGCAACCCCTCTGCCTGCATCATTGCATCCAGCAGCACAAACGAGTGCACGAGGCAATGAAGATTGATCGCTCGGTATATCGTAGCTTGGGTCATCGCTCAAGGCTCTTGTAAATCCATACCAGCTTGCACCAAAACCATATACAGATTTTGAAAGCACGGCAGATCCAGCCACTTTTGTTATCAGGGTTGGCTCTGGTGCCGCCAGCAAGGCACCGCCAACGATTGCACCGCCCGCGCTCCCTAAAATTCCTAACCCATTATTCACTGCATCAGCCCACCTCACTAATCCCAGTGGATCAATCCATTGCAATGGATCTGGCGCATACACTGATATGTTCGTTCCTCCATTCAAACCAATAGGATCCTGATTGATATAACTCCCCACCATCGGATCGTAATACCGATGCCGGTTGTAATGCATCATGGTGTTGCCCCGGCAGCCGGATCGCCTGCTGCAGGCCCTGCGGGTTGTACTCCTGCAGCACATTGCCCCAGGGGTGCAGCTTCGCAGCCCAGGTCACCTGGCCGGTCTGGTCTGTCAGGGCCATTGGCGTGTCCATATGGACACATGGATGGCAGGGAATGACGATGCGCCGTTACCATTCTTTTCCTTCCCTTGAAGTTAAGCTGCATTTAACTGAACTTGCTTTGTGCTGTGCGCCGTGGCGCTTTTTTTATCACCAATTTTAGACGGAGCTTTCCATAGTATATTTTGTATATATACTATTTCTTGAAACGGATGATGATGCAAACACTTGCTATAACAAAAATACAAGTTGACGTTATTATGGAAAATTCATTATCAACAAAAGGTATTTTGAAATTAATAATGCTCTTAAAAAGAAATAGAAAAAAAATAGATGCCATTGCATATACTTTATTCTTCGCACATTTGATTTTTGTTACGCAATATATTGAGAATATAAAAACCAATGTATCTACTGAAATTAAATAGATGGCAGATATATCGCCTGATCCCCAGCAGGTAGCGGGCCACATAAATGCTGTGCACGTTATGAAACTGTAATTTCTCATTTTATTTACAGGGGCAGGTGAATCTATTTATGTCGCCGGATTTAAATGCTTCCCACGCTTTCTTTGTACTCTCAAATAGAGAGCTATCCTTACTGGGGACAATCGATTCCTTGCCAATATGAATAAGAATTTCCATAGTACTCTCTTGTCCAATCAAAAATTGAAATGCCGAGTGAGAGGGTGAAGTCGCATCTTGTATGACGTGCAATGCCGCACCGAAATGGAATGGTCCTGCCTCGGCAGCCGGATCGCCTGGTGTATGCCCTGCGTTTTGTACTCCTGCAGTACCATTTCCCCAAGGGTCCAGCTTTGCTGCTCAGGCTACCTAGCCTGTCTGGTCCGTCAGCGCCATTGGCGTGCCCAGGTGGTCGCAGTCGTAGTGGTGGATGGCGATGTGGGCGTGCTGCTCTCTTTACTGTTTTTACGGTTGAGCCTGTATGCAACTGATCATGGTTTGCATGAAGGTCGGGGCCAACGTGTGACTGGGGGCGCCCCGGTCGGGCTGGCCTGCGGTAATGGCTTGACCAGCAGAGGGTTAGCTGGCCGTGGTGCTCATGCGTGAAGCTGCCCGGCTTGTGTAGACCATGTGTTCTATGCGGCGGGTTTCCCCGCCGTGCTGCATGCGTTCGGCGTGGATGAGGCAGTTGCTATCCCTGTGGTAGAAATGGATGTGTTTAGTACTATATGCGTGATACGAATGCTGCCGCCAGTCACTTAGGTGCTGAGCATTCATCATGCGCCCTAGGGAGATCGTCCTTGGTGGTTTTTCCTGCTACTGTGGTTAAGTATTCTATTTTTTAAAAATCTTTTCGCACAATAATTTCGTGACTAGAATTATTTCAATATTATCTTCTTTGCTTTCAATGATTATCGCATTTTTTCTATTGAAATTCTTAAAAAATGATCTCTCATTTAATCCAATCTTCTCTCCATCCGTTTTTTCGTCTTTTATATAATCCAGAAATGGTTTAATGGTTGTTGTTTTATATTTTTTCTTTACCTCACCAAATATTTCACCAGGAGTTTTCTTTCGATTTAGATATTGATACTCAAAATACAACTCCTCCAATGATATGCATCCATCGGATCTACTCAACAACATCCATTCTTTTTCATCTGCAGCCATGGAATTTTGAGTAGAAGTTAAAATACATAGACTTATAGTTAATGCCAATTTTTTCATTTTTATTTGCCATCAATTTCAGGAAATAAAATTCTCTAATCGAAACAATAGCAGTCAAATTTTATTCCATTTTTGAAATCAATAATTTATCTGCAGCAGATTCTACCTAGCTTTGCCCAGGATCGTTTTTTATTAATTTTGGGAATGGGCCATGTCTATGAAAGTCGCGCTTAATACAGCCCGTCTCCCTGTCATGGTGCTGCCCTCGTAGCCAGAAGGCCTGGTGGATCTCTTTCGGGTTGTATTTCTGGAAAGAATTGCCTCAAGGGCCAAGTTTTGCAGTCCGTATCACATATCTAACCCAGTCCGTCAGAGCCTGCAGTGCGCTGCCCAGAGTACGCAGTTGCAGTGGAGGATGGCAATGCTGCGCTATTACTACCATTGTGCCTGTGCACCACTCGGCATGCGCGCGGTGCTTCCGGTCTGTTCGCTCGGGGCGGGTGCGCTGGGTGTCCCATATTTTCCGAGTTTATGTCATATTTCAACTTATATAGTTTGCGGGAAATGTCTATAGAAAAACAGTCTATCAAACTTAATGAAGTTGTTATTTTTTATTTGAGGGATTCTTTTCAAGAAATAACTTATTTATCTCAACATTGTCTTTCCATTTCTTAGCTAGCGAATTTGCTTTCTTTTTATTTCCGTTGTCATAAAAATGCTTTACATAGTTGAATTGCGCCAGTTCATGCCCCAACAAGGCAGCTTTTTCCAGCCAAGTCATGGACTCTTCTTCATTGTATTCAGAAAGTGTATAGTACTCGTAAAGCCTATAAGAAGCCTTGGAATCAATTTCAGCCTTCTTTTTAAGATTAAGGATTTCATTTGGATTTAAATGATAAATTGACCCGGATGATTGATCTGAATTGGCTATGTTGGTCATTGTTATGAGTATGAATAGTATAAAAATGTACCGCATCACTTCCCCTTTGACGAAGGGTTGAAATCTATCATCTTTCCAGGGGCGGTCTTATCTTGAGCTCCTGCCGATGTCATTCCCATCGGCGTAGTGCTTCCATCACTGGAATACCACATGTATTGATCCGGTGCACTTACTTTTGCGCCCAATTCGTTTGCTAGTTTTTTCGCATATGGATCATTTCCTTTTCCAGTGTTGCAAGAAAGTAATTCCACAGGTGTTCCACTTTTATAGTTTGGGTCGCTCTTGATTTTCTTCGCCAAGTCTGAGGGGGACAGAATTTTTCCCTTGTCATCAACAATCAAGCTAGGGTTGCCATGTGCTCCTACTTGATAAACCCCTGACTTAGGTGGAACCTTGTTTGCAAAACCTCGAATATTTTCAGACTCCGGAAAGAGATTTAAATCGACCAGCCCCCATGGATCTATGCCAATATTTGGATTTTTTGGGTAATTGTAATAATTAACGCCTCCATTCAACCCAATCGGATCCTGATTGATATAACTCCCCACCACCGGATCGTAATACCGATGCCGGTTGTAATACAGCCCCGTTTCCCTGTCATGGTGCTGCCCTGGCAGCCGGATCGCCTGGAGGATGCCTTGCGGGTTGTACTCCTGCAGCACATTGCCCCAGGGGTCCAGCTTGGCGGCCCAGGCCACCTGGCCGGTCTGGTCCGTCAGGGCCATGGGCGTGCCCAGATGGTCGCAGTGGTAGTGGTGGATGGCGATGCGGGCGTGCTGTTCTTTTTCCTGTTCCTGCAACTTGGCCTGCATGCCGCTGAGCATGCGGGCGGTGCCCTCGGCCTGTTCGCCCAGCATGGCCTGGGCGCTGGGCGGCAGGCCGTGCTCCAGGGTGTGGCGCAGGTGGCGGGCGGCGTCTTGCTGCATGTCGCGCGGCATGGCGCTGAGCATGGTTTGCATCAGGGCCAGGGCCGGCGTGTGGTTGGGGTCGTCCTGGTCGGGCAGGCCTGCGGTGATGGCTTGCACCAGCAGGTGGGGCTCGCTTTGCGGGTCGCCGCTGGCCGTGGTGCTCAGGCGCACCAGGGGCGTGAAGCTGCCCGGTTCGTAGATGGTGTGCTCTATGTGGCGGGTGTCGTCGCCGCCCTGCAGGCGTTCGGTGTGGATGAGGCGGTCTCCGTCCCAGCCGTAGTAGTGGGTGCGTGTGGGCAGTTCGGTGTCTGCGCTTTCCACTTGCTGCTTGAGCCTGCGGCCCAGGGCGTCGTAGGTGTAGCAGCTGTGGTGGCGCAGCTGCTCGGCGTTGCCCTGGATCTGGCTGCTGCGCACTGCTATGAGCTGGTGGGCTCCGTCGTAGTGCAGTTGCTGCTGGCTGTGGTCCGCCTTCATTTGCGCGATGCGGTTGCCGCAGGGGTCGTAGCGCCAGACGCAGTCTTCGGTGAAGCCGATGCGGTTGTCTTCCCAGCGCTGCACGGGGCCTTGGCGCTGGCCTGCAAGGTGGCCCAGGCCCATGAGGTTGAAGTCGGTGTGCCGCCAGTGGGCGTGGACCTGGGCAGCCCAGTTGTCCTGGGTGTTCGTCTGGCCCGGTGCACCGGGTGCTGGCAGGCGGTTGCCTGCAGGGTCGATCTGCCAGCGGGTGGTGGTCTGGGGGTCCTGGCTGTCGGTGGCCGCTCTGAGGCGTCCGGCGCTGTCGTAGCCGTAGCGCAGCAGTTGTGCGGCCTGGCCTGGGGCGCCGGCCTGTTCGATGGCAACGAGCTGGCCCAGGCTGTCGTAGTGGTAGCGGCGGCCAAGGATCTGGCCGATGAGGGTGTGGACCTGGGCGCCGGTGTCCGTCAGGTCGGTGTGCTGCAGCGCTTGCAGGCCCGTGGTGCCCAGGGCCGTGAGGCGGCCCAGGCTGTCCCATTGGCGTTGCACCTGCAGGGGGTTGTGTGCGTCTGCTGCGGCGGTGGGTGGGTGCAGGCTGCGGCGGACTTCGCGGTGCAGGCTGTCGCGCTCGAAGTCGATGAGGCTGGCTCCGTTGAGCTGCAGTCCGTGCACATGGCCTGAGCCGTAGGTGAGCCAGGCGATCTCTCCCAGGCCTTGCAGCTGGCTGTGCCGGCGTGCGCCCAGCGCATCCAGGGTGTGGGCGATGCGGTGTTCGTATTCGATCTGCTCCGCGCCCCCGTTGCCGCCCCCGCCCTTGCCTGGGCGGTACAGCTGCTGCACTTCTGCGGTGATGCGGCCCAGCGCGTCGCGCTCCAGTGCTATGCGGCTTTGCAGTTGGATGGTGTTCTCGCCGGTGTGCTGCCATACGCTGGCCGCCGTGAGGCGCCCGGCGGCATCCCATTCGTAGCGGTGGGTTTGTGCGGGCGCATGGGGTGTGGCGGGCAGCCGGCGTTCGGCCAATCGCCCGCCTTCGTCCCAGCGATAGTGGCTGCTGCTTTGCTGCGCGGCGTTGCCATCCGTGGCTTCCATGA